>NZ_JBHXAS010000037.1:0-42148 GCF_042727425.1 Peribacillus sp. NPDC060253 | reverse complement strand
TAATAAATACTTATGTTTACTATATTTTGTTATTATTTTGTTTCATTTGAAAGGAGTGAGAAGATGTTTTTACTACACGCCCTCGACCAAACCATTAAAAAGTTAAAAGCCCAAACAGCAAATATACTTACGTTAATGAATTTATCCCTTGGTGGATTTGCGATAATTGCCGTGATGCACGGCCAATTGAATTTAAGCCTGCTTTTAATCTTCCTGGCTGCCCTTGCAGATCGCTTTGACGGTATGGTTGCACGGAAGTTCAACATTGAATCGGAATTGGGTAAGCAACTTGATTCCATGTGTGACATCATATCTTTCGGCGTCGCACCAGCTCTATTATTATACCAAGGAATATTAATAGAATTCGGGGCACCTGGCACAATCTTCACCGTTTTCTATATTGGCTGTGGCGCATTTCGCCTTGCCCGCTTCAATATTAGTGAAAACAATGGATATTTTACAGGCGTTCCCATTACGGTTGCCGGCTGCATCGCAACGTTGAGTTATTTGGCCATCCCATATTTCCATCCGGTCTTTTTCTTATCCCTCATGATTATATTATCATTACTTATGGTCAGTCCAATTAAAATGAAGAAAGTTTAAATGGGAAAGCGGATGTCCTAAATGGACATCCGCTCAGACTGTAGCAAACTCGATGAAAATCGAGTTTGCTACAGTCTTTTTTTTGCTTTTACAATTTGAACGTTGATTTCCACTCCAGGCACTCGCTTTCCTCGGGCGGTCCGGGAGCCTCCTCGGCTTACGCCTGCGGGGTCTCCCGTAGACGCGCTTATCCCGCTGGAGTCTCGTACCTTCCGTTCCAATCAACTTTGTTATAACTTTAGATAAAACCTCTTTTGCCGACAGTTTTTTTTGTTTTAAAATGGAAGTAATAAAACTTGAAGTGATTACTTTAGATCAATTGGTGCCAGCGAATCATTTGGTTCGTATAATGGAGGCTGCCATTGACTTCTTTTCATTTATGATTTGGTGAAAAATATGTATTCAGAGGTAGGACGCCTCCTTCAAGATGAAATAAATCAAGATCGTGAAAACCATGAAAAAAAGCCTTTTCCACCGGATAAATTTGATAAGGAAGAAACCAAAGAGATTAAAGAAAGTACAACAGATCCTGAGAGTGGCTATTATGTGAAAGATGAACGAACAAAACAGTTTGCCTATTCATTCCACGCGGCCGCAGACCGCAACGGTTTTGCATTAGGAACGATTGTAACACCTGGAAATACACATGACTGTCATATCTTAGAGCCAATTGTTGAACAAGTGATTGAGAAGGTTGGAAAACCGGAAGCAGTTGCCGCAGATGCAGCTTATAAAACGCCAGCGATTACTAACTACCTATTAAGCAAAGAAATCACACCTGCTTTACCCTATACACATCCTCGTACAAAAGAAGGATTCTTTCGCAAACATGACCATGTTTACTATGAACACTTTGATTGTTACCTTTGCCCTTCAGGCGAAATTTTAAAGTACTCAACAACAAATAAAGAGGGCTATCACGAAAACAAAGTTGTGCAACATGCTCATCTTTATCACGGTGTACAGTAAGCCAAGACCATAAAAAAGTGGTGACAGGGCATATCTGGCAAGCTTATGTGGAAGAAGCAGATCATCTGCGTCATCATGAAGATGTAAACCTATATATGCGAAACGCAAAGAAACAATTGAGCGTGTATTCGCAGGTGCAAAAGAAAAGCATGGTATGCGTTGGACTACTTTAAGGGAACTTAAAAAATTGCCGATGCAGGCGATGCTTACTTTCGCTGCCATTAATTTAAAGAAGATGGCCAATTGGACTTGGCAAGGTCCAAAAATGGTCTAAAATAGAGAGCTCGAAGAGCCCTCATCTCTCAACCTTTTGTCTACAAACTGAGCGGATGTCCTAAATGGACATCCGCTTTTTTGTTCATATTTTCAGCCTGAAACGTATCTTATGCTTTTCGGACAAGGGGATCTGTCAAACGCATGAATTCTTCGACATCCTCCATGCAGGCGTGAACCGCTTCTTCCCAAAAATCCCTGGTCGTCAAATCGACGCCCAAATGTTTCTCCGCCAAATCCTCGACCTTCATTGAGCCCGTATCCTTTAAAAGGGCGATATATTTTTCCTCGAAACCAGCAGGTTCTTTCAGGGCGTTCGCGTATATGCCCAATGAGAATAAGTATCCAAATGTGTACGGAAAATTATAAAATGGGACACCAGTAATATAGAAATGGAGCTTTGAAGCCCAAAACGTTGGATGATAATCACTTAACGCATCACCATAAGCTTCTTTTTGTGCATCCATCATCAGTTCATTCAATCGTTCGGCACTGACATATCCTAGTTTCCTTTCATCATAAAATCTTGTCTCAAATAAAAATCGGGCATGGATATTCATCAATAAGGCTACGGAACGCTGGATTTTATCTTCTAAAAGAACCAGCTTTTCTTCCTCACTCGCCGCTTCCTTCACAGCTGCATCTGAAACGACCATCTCGGCAAACGTAGAAGCAGTTTCAGCTACGTTCATCGCATATGACCGATTCAATGGATGGATATCCCTCATCGCAAAAGAATGGAACGCATGCCCCAATTCATGAGCCAATGTGGACACATTCGAAGGAGTCCCCGAATACGTCATGAAGATTCTGGACTGCTTATTTAATGGGAAGCCCGTGCAAAAACCGCCTGGTCTCTTACCTGGCCTGTCCTCCGCTTCAATCCAGCGGTCTTCAAAAGCTTTTTGAGTGAAGTTTGCTAATTGAGTGCCGAATTTCGAGAATTGCTGCACGATGAAGTCTGCACCTTCTTGATAATCCATTACTTTGGACTCTGCTGTAACAGCGAGCGGTGCATCCAAATCCGCCCAACTTAATTTATCCACATCCAGTAACTCCGCCTTCCTTTGTAAAAACCTTACTAGCGGCTCCTTATGATCGGCTATTACATTCCACATGCTCTCCAGGGTTTCTTTTTTCATCCTCCCGATCTCAAGCGGTTCTTTCAGAATATCATCCCAGCCCCTTTTTTCATTCACACTTAGGCGAAATCCAGCTAAATGATTCAAAGTCCGGGCAAAAAGGTCACTTTTTTCCTCCCATGCCTGTTCCCAAGCAGTAAGCAATTCTTTACGGTCCCTTTTATCGGGTTCAGAAAATTTATTAGCCGCTTGTCCTACAGAAAGCTTTTCACCTTTATAGGAGATGGACATTGAGCCGACGATCGCATCATACATTTGGCTCCAACCCTCGAAACCATCCAATGACAATTGAGTGATTAAAGATTCTTCCTTCACGGATAGCTTTTCCTTTGCTCTATCTCGACGTTCGTTCAATACGAATTTCAATTCATTCAACGGTTCTTTATCGAGGATTTTTTGAAAAAACGCATCATCAAGCTGCAACAACTTTTCATCCAGCTTACTTAACACCATTTTTAGCGAAGCCACAATCTTCATTTGTTTAATTCGCAGCTGACCTGCCTTTTTATCCTGCGCATTTTGAGCTTCCAGGCATCCGATGAAAGCGCTCGCCTGTCTCGATTTCATATTTGTATTTTTAAAAAGATCAAAAGCAGAAATCAAACTGCTTTCATCATTTTCTTCTGAATTAATATGGCTTACAATTCGGTCGAATTCTTGTACCTCTTCATTGATTTCATCTAAAAAAAGCAGGAACTCACTTGAAGAGCTTCCTCCTTTAAAAAAGATATCTAAATCCCATGTCAAAGAATATTTCATCCTGCATTGCCCCCTTTTTATCAATAAACTTATTATAGAGGTTTTTCCAATATTTTTCTAATTAAAAGGAATTTTCAGTATTTTTTAAACATTTTTCTTTTATCCCGCATTAAAAGCATGCTATGATAAATATAATCTTGGGAAAGGGGTGGTCGATTCATATGAAATACTTTATCCACCTGGCTGCCATCATCCTTCTCCTTTGGACTCTGCCCATGCAGTTTCATCATCATGCACAGCAGCTGACCCTTGAAGAACATACCGATGTTCATCACTGGGAAAAGGCCGACAAGAAATTACCTTTGGTCCCTTTCTTCAGTTCCTGGCAGACCATTATCCTTTTTGTTATTTTCGAATTATCCATTTTAAGTTTTCTTTATTTTCACTCAAATCTTCGCCAGCGTTATCTCAGTCCAGTGTTTTTTCAGGCGAATTACGTAGCTACACACTCTGACATTTTATAAAAAATAAAATCGAGGAGTGATTCATATGTGGTTCCGACTAATTATGATAGGGGTCTTTTCTTTAACGGCTTCACGCCTGTTCCTTTTTCAGGGAATCGAGATCTATCACGCATTGGCAGATATGTTCCGAAATAAATATTAAAAAAAGAGTGCGGGGAAATTTCCCCGCACTCTCTTTGACTGTATCATCCCTATCCTTTTGCTTTCTTTTCCTTTTCTTTTTCTGCCCTGTAAAATTCATGGAACATCTTCATCAAAGCACGTTTTTCAATTCTTGATACATAACTGCGGGAAATCCCAAGTTCTTTAGCGATTTCCCGCTGTGTTTTCTCCTTTTTTAAATCCAGTCCGAACCTGCCTACAATGACTTCCTTTTCCCGTTCATCCAAAATATCAATATACTTTTTCACTTTTTCAATTTCCATATTAAGCTGAATCGTATCGATGACATCTTCTGATTCCGATTTCAGTACATCGATTAAACTGATTTCATTTCCTTCTTTATCCTGACCAATTGGATCATGCAGGGAAATATCCTTCTTCGTTTTCTTTGTCGCCCGTAAATGCATCAAGATTTCATTCTCAATGCATCGCGCCGCATATGTTGCCAACTTCGTACCCTTTCCATCCGAATAACTTTCAATGGCTTTTATCAGACCAATCGTCCCAATCGAAATCAAATCCTCTGTATCTTCGCCCGTATTCTCGAATTTCTTGACGATATGGGCAACAAGCCTTAGGTTATGCTCGATCAAGATATTACGGGCATCACCATCACCCTCACTCATCAGTTTCAGATATCTCTTTTCATCCTGAGCGGACAAGGGCTGGGGAAAAGCATTATTTTTCACATAGGAAACTAATAAGTAAAATTCTTTAATAATATAGCCGACAGCTGTAAGTATTCCGGGCATTGGTTTCATCCCCCGTTTCTTTGGCTTCCCTATTAATACCTATGCAGCAGTGGGCTTGTTCGTGTCTGTCCCACTAAAAGAAATCAAGAAAGTATTGAAAGTTTAAAACCAGAATGGATGAATTCCCAATCGGACAAAGACAAACGGTCATAATGAAGTGAATTTTTAAGGAAAGGAGGTTTTTTAAGATGGGATATAACTATGGACCATACGGATGCAACTATGGTTATCCGCCTCCAGTGCCATGTTATGCCAGATCCAGTTACGGATTTGGTTATGGCCTGTTTATTGTCCTCTTGATTTTATTGCTCATTTTCGGGTTTTGGTGGTTCCCGGGATGTGGGTTTGGTTTTGGCGATCCAGGTTCATGCTGTTGATGCAAAGAAAAAAACTCGGCCGAGTGCCGAGTTTTCCCTATACATATTCCTTTCGAACTTCATCATATCCCAATGACCCTGCTTCTGAATGTGCCAGTCCGTTAGCCGGTATCCTTCTCCTGCCAATAGCAACGCTTTTCTCCTCTTACGCAAACCAATTTCATCATGTTAACCTCCACCTTTCCTAAAATTTATGAATGGGATACCTACCTCGCCTATCTTAGAAAAAAGGACGATGCTTCATTGCTTTGTCTAGATGTTCTTCTCGAATCTTGTGGATTCTCTCCTGCTGCAAACATTCCTCGGCAGTCATTTTTTTCATTTTTATCGTGATAGTGAAAAAAAGCATATTCAGTGTCATAATATCACCTCCTTTTAAGGGAGCGGCCCACAAAAAGGCATAAAAAGGCCGCAGAAAGTTACGTCCTCCTGCGGGATTTTTAAGAAAATATAAAAAGGCCGCAGGATAAAAGACTTCTCCCTGCGGCCGCAATGTCCGAATGATTAATAAAGCCAAATTGCTTTAGAAATATTCCGCTTGGCACAGGTCGAATGGTATATGATTGTTATTTGAAACGGACCGGTTAATCTGATTAGAGACGACTCCATATAAATACAATTTCATTTTCTTCGACCTCCTTTGGAATATTTTTTATTACTTGGTAAGTATATCCATAAACACGATATTTGTAAACGGCTTTTGCCCATATTTTTGAAATTTCTTTCTTTTTCCCTAATTTTAATAGCGATTATCCACTGAAGGAGGCAATAAGAATGATGAACCTACCCAAATTACAGGCAACAACGTTAGAGATAAGAAAAAACCTGATTCTTTAAAGAATCAGGTTTGCTTCGTGCTTCTATTGTTGTAAAGAGTCCTGGTCATCCATTTCTGCCAGTGTCTTTTTATATTTATTGGATAATCGGAAAAATAGTATGGATATGCCAAGAAACATGATTGTCGCTCCCATATAGACATATGTGTCCATCATCGCTTTGTCGCCTGAGGGGAGGATGGTTCCTAAATAAAAGAACGTGCCTACACATAACAAGGTGATCGCAAATTGTTTAAAATCGACCATTTTCGAACGCAGCATTGCCGCCGATTGTTTTTTGCCGTTTTTCATGACATTCCACCTTCTTTCAAGCTAATAAGTTATCGATATCTCATTCTACCATATTTATTCCAAATGACAGGGTGTAAATAATGGCAGTTAGCTTTAAAGCGGTCCCTCTTCCAATTTACCCTTTTAGCGCTTGTTCCAAGTCTTCCAATAGGTCTTCAACGTCTTCAAGACCAACGGAAATACGAATCAACCCATCTGTTATCCCAAGCTCTGCACGGCGCTCTGCTGGAATCGAGGCATGTGTCATCATGGCTGGAACCGAAATTAAGCTCTCCACTGCCCCTAGACTTTCAGCCAGCGTGAAGTATTTCACTTTATTCAAAACGGATTCGGCCTTTTCGGCACTGCCGACATCGAATGAAACCATACCGCCGAAGCCACGCGATTGTTTTTTAGCAATATCATGGTTTGGATGGTCTTCAAGACCTGGGTAATAGATTTTCGAAACGGCTTTATGCCCGGATAAGAAACGAACGATCTGGGAGGTATTCTTTTCATGTTCCTCCATCCGGATTCCCAGCGTTTTAATACCACGCATCAGCAACCATGAATCTTGGGGCCCCAGCACGCCTCCTGTGGAGTTTTGGATGAAATGAAGGTCCTCGCCAAGTTTTTCATCATTCACCACGACAAGACCCGCTACAACATCGCTGTGCCCCCCTAAGTACTTCGTAGCGCTATGAAGCACGATATCAGCACCAAGTGTAAGTGGATTTTGCCAGTATGGCGTACTGAAGGTATTATCCACAATAGTGAGGATACCGTTTTCTTTAGCGATTTTTGAAACGGCCTCTAGATCAGTGATCTTCAATAATGGATTCGTCGGGGTTTCAATGAACAGTGCCTTCGTATTGTCTTTGATCTCGTTTTGGATCGAATGTATGTCACTCGTATTGATGAACGTAGCTTCCACTCCGAAGCGGTTCAGCACTTTTGTCATCACTCGGAAAGAGCCTCCATAAACGTCATCCGTCAGTAAAACGTGATCACCTTGACTCAACAGCATCATAACCGCCGTTATTGCTGCCATTCCTGAACCGAAAGCGAATCCTCTTTTTCCTTCTTCAAGATCCTTGATCAATTCCTCAAGGGCATGGCGGGTTGGGTTTCCTGTACGTGAATATTCATATCCTCGATCTTTCCCCAGACCATCCTGTTTATAGGTGCTCACTTGATAAATCGGCACCGACACCGCTCCCGTTTTTTCATCACCGAAAATACCGCCATGGATCATTTGTGTTTTTTTCCTCATTTTCAAAGACCTCCCTGATAAATGTTTTTGCTTAAGTAACGTTCACTGGAATCCGGAAATATCACAACGATATTCGAACCCCGGGTAGCCTTGGCTGCTTCTTTCAAGGCCGCTGCAAAAGCCGAGCCGGAAGAACTTCCAACAAGAAGTCCTTCTTTAAGCGCCAATTCCTTCACCATTTGGAACGCCTCATCGTCGCTTATCGTATGAATCTGATCAAAGTACGTTTCATCCATATAGCTTGGTAAAAATTCCATCCCGATCCCTTCTGTTTTATGGGGACCAGCTTTGCCTCCATTTATAATTGATCCTTCCGGTTCGACAATGACCGTTTTGACCGCAGGATTTTTTTCTTTTAAATAACGCGATGTACCCATGAAAGTACCCCCCGTTCCCGCACCGGCAACAAACATATCCACATTGCCAGCCAACTGCTCCCAAATTTCAGGTCCCAATGTTTTATAATAGGCATCCGGATTGGATGGGTTGGAAAACTGCTCTGGACAATAGGATCCTGGAATTTCACCAAGCAGCGCCTTCGCTTTGCGGATTGCACCTAGCATCCCTTCCTCTGTCGGGGTCTGGACCACTTTTGCTCCAAGGGCACGCATCAGTTCCTGTTTCTCGGCGCTGAATTTCTCAGGTACACAAAATATTACATTAACACCACTGTTTATCGCAGCAAGGGCTAGGCCAATCCCAGTATTCCCTGCAGTCGGTTCAATGATGGTTCCTCCCTTTTTCACATTCCCTGCCTGCAATGCTTGCGCTAAAAGTTCCTGGCCAAGCCGATCTTTCACGCTGCCGCCAGGGTTAAAGTATTCCAGCTTGGCAAAGATCCGGACTTGATCCGGAAGAGGGAAGTGGGTGATTTCCATTAGTGGGGTCTCCCCAATCAACTCATGAATATTTTGATAGAACTTCATAATCGGACATCCTTTCATAGTTATCCTACCAATTTAGTATGTTATATGCAAGAAATAATCAGCGGAAAAGATTCCCGCTGATCACTGGGCACTTATTTCATTTTTTCAACCATTTTCAAAATCAGTGCCGCTGAATGAAGCGCAGCCGTTTCCAGGAATTTATCAAAGGAAATATTGGATTCCTTACCTGCTATATCAGAAAGGGAACGAATGATGACGAACGGTGTTTTGAATTGAAAGGCTACCTGAGCTATGGCTGCCGCTTCCATTTCCACCGCGTATAAGTCCGTAAACTTCCCTCTGACGAATTCAACCCGAACAGGATCATTCATGAAAGAATCCCCCGTCACGATTAACCCTTTCGCCACTTGTATATCTTCGATTTCTTTAGCCGCGTCTTCTGCGATGGCGAAAAGCTTTTCATCCGGGATGAAAGCAGCTGGCAATTGAGGGACTTGACCGTACTCATACCCAAAAATCGTCACGTCGACATCATGGTGGCGAACCTCCGTGGAAATGACCACATCCCCAACATTAAGGGCTGGATGATAACCACCGGCAGACCCTGTGTTGATCACCGCATCCGGTTTGAATTTTTCTAATAGGATCGTAGTGGACATCGCCGCATTCACTTTCCCGATTCCCGATTTAAGCAAAATCACTTCGACACCGTTCAGTGTTCCTGTATTAAACTCGGAACCGGCAATGGTCACCTGCTCCAAACCTTCCAATTTATCACGTAAAATCGTAACTTCTTCTTCCATTGCTCCGATTATGGCTACTTTCATTAGTAAAAACCTCTTCCTATAATTTTTCCGCCTCCATAATCCAGACAAATTGATTGCAGCGCTCGAAGTTCACTTTATATCCATGTGCTTCAAGTGCTTTTTCCAAAAAAGGAATGGTGGTATAATATTCCGTTTGCAAATCGTTTTCCAAATTATGAAAGCCAGCCTGCCTTGCATCAGAAATCGCTCGTTCATGCGCTTCCTTTGATTGATACATCGTATCCGCAAACACTATTTTACCACCAGTATTCAGTAACTTTCCATAGTTGGCTATCGCTTTTTCTTTTTCTTCATCGGTTAAATGATGAAACGCGTACGTACTCACGATCGAATCAACCTTTTCCGGCTTCGGAAAATCCATGAAATCGCCATCCACAATTTCTGTTTTTCCGTGCAACTTGCTTACCGCTATTTCCCTCATGGCAGGTGACGGCTCGATTCCCGATACCTTAAGGCCTTTTTTCAATAGCCTTTCCGTTAAATTCCCGGTGCCTACTCCGAACTCCAGCACATGACCATAAGCCCGATTCGTGACGCTATCCAATATCCTGTCATAATGTTTAAAAACCTCTTGATACTCTATATCGTGTCCACCTACCGTATCATCATACGATTTAGACCATTCTTCAAATAAATCTATAAATTCTCTGCCCATTTTATATACCACCCTGATAATTTTTTTTGCTAAAGTATCGTTCACTGAATTCGGGAATATCATAACGATGTTCGCCCCCGGATTATAATATTCCAGTTAGACAAAGATTCAGACTTCATCAGGAAGAAGGAAATGGGTGAATTCCATCATCGGCGTCTCCCCAATTAACTATTGGATGTTTATCAAATTTGAACACCACAACTGAGTTATCCTACCTATTTAATGTTATTTATGCAATATAAAATAATCGACGGAAAGGCCCTCTGTTCATTAAGATTCCCGGAACTACGACGAACTCATCACCTGACCATTAAACCCGATCCGTGACACTGTCCAGTATCCAATCAGAATGTTAAAAAAAACTCCTGATGCTCAATATTGGGGCCGCCTACCGTATCATCATTCCATTTCGACCATTCATCAAATTAATCTATAAATTCCCTGACCATATCAATCACCTTTTTATAATTTGATAATAAAACCTATAAGCATAATATGAAATAAACACACAAACTGTTCTTGTTTTTTAGGCAAATCACTCATTCGGTTCAGATTCGGCCAAAATGGTGTTAAACTAACAGTATCTAAATGTTGGAGGGGAACAGTCATGGGTTTTCAACTAGACTTAAACTTATTCGAAGATAAAATAGAATTTTTTGAGGCAGAAAGCATTAAGAATCTTGAAGAGAAAATTCAATCACAAATTGAAATCAATAAAGCGATCATGCTGCAGGTTCACTCCGTATCACATCAAATGTATGTTAGTGAGGAAGGCAGACGTTTTTACAGTGCAGTCGTCCACTTTAAAGCAAAAAAGTGACCACCATGAAAAACCCCCGAAAAGTGGAATTCCTTTCGGGGGTTTTTCGTTACTATTTTTTTATCCATTACCTTTTATCGTTCGTCTTCAGCTCTTCGACTTTCACAGGCTTCCATCCTGATCCGTCCACCCATTCAATATGGACCCGGAAGGTTTTAGGATTGTCTCCTTCTGATACGGTACCGATTGCTGTGTTTGGCGAACCGCCGTTTTGAAGCCACCACATTCTCATGCTGCCTTCGTCGATTCCTGCTCCATTGGCAATGGCTTTACTCATTTCATTCCAATCGACAGAGTCCTTTTGAAAGCTTGTAGTGTGTTCCCCGGATTGTTCAGTTCCAACTGGCTTCCAGCTCTCACTTGTATATGTAGCCGCGACATTGCCATCTCCGCTGCCTTCCACTTCCACAAGTTCCGCTTTCCCAGCTTTTTCTGAGTCTGTACCCTTTTCAGCCTTCTTATCGTCTGTGTCTTCCTCTGTTGCTTTACTATCTTCGTCTGTTGCTTTATTATCTTCGTCTGTTGCTTTACTATCTTCGTCTGTTGCTTTACTATCTTCGTCTGTTGCTTTACTATCTTCGTCTGTTGCTTTACTATCTTCGTCTTCAACTTCCTTCTCTGAATCTTCTTCCCCTTTACCAGCAGGTTTGTCCACTTTGCCCTGATCTTTATCGGCAATTTGCTTTGGTTCAGTCGTGGTTTTTACTGATTCAGTGTCATCATCACTTAAGAAAATGGTGATAGCGACGATGACGATTAAAATGGAAACGATGGTGATTGCGATATTATATATTTTATTTACTTTTCTTTTTTGATCTCGCTGATTGAAACGTGAGCCCAAGGTCCATTCCTCCCTTACCATTTCTTACTGCCTCATTTTAACATGATTTCGCTGGAGATAGAAGGGAAGGGTTTCCTACACTTTTCGTCAATTCTCGCTATCCTCCTGGTTCTTCGAGTACAAGACTTTTACAATATCTGAGAAAAGGGGCGTCATGCTGGTACTGTTTTCCTTCGTTTCAAAACTTACGGTAACAAGAGCATATTTGGGATCTTTATAAGGGAAGTAGCCCGCAAACCATTTATTCAGCTCCCCTTTTTCAATATTCGTCTGAGCCGTTCCAGACTTGCCAGCGACCTCCACAGGCAAGTCTCTCAACGACGCACCAGTCCCTTTTTCCTCCGTAACGACCTTCCGTAGAAGTTGCTGCATCTTCATCGTTGTATATGGAGACAACGTCTCCCCTTCCATGTTTTGATTAGGAAAATCGACTACTGTCGTACTATTGTTGAATTCGACCTTGGAAACCGCTTTGACCTGTTCCTTCTTACCACCGCGTGCAATCGTAGCCATCATATTTGCTATCGCAAGCGGTGTCGTTTGGACATCCTGCTGACCAATTGCGGTTTTGGCAACCATTTTAGGATCCTTTTTCAAATCATCATCGTGCCAGACCTTCCCGCTTTGTTCATGATGCAACTGAGTAACGTTCGTGTGATATACGTCCCCATTCCAGCCCGTTTCGCCAATCAACCCTAACATTTTTGCATATTTATCCAAAAAGTCAGGATCCTTCTCAGCCATTTCCTGTGACAATTCAGCAAACGTCCTGTTACAGCTTTGGGCAAAGCTATTTTCAAAATTAAGCATGCCGAGTTCCCTCTGTTTATCCGTCTTTCCGTCAATCGTCAAATTACAATTAAACGTCCTGGAAGGACTAGCCGCTTTATAATCAATGGCCGCAGCTGCCGTGACCGTTTTAAAGACGGAGCCTGGAGTTTTTTGAGTCAGCATCATATTGACGGCTCCTTCGCCATTCGGGTCTTTTATATTAAGTGCTGGACGTGATACCATGGCAACGATTTCACTTGTTTCGATATCGATCAGTACGAGGCCGCCCTTTTTTATGCCGCGTTCATCGACGAGCTTCTCCGCTTTTTCCTGAATTCCTTTATCAATCGTCGTTACGACCTTCACTGGGTAAAGAGGGTTCGCTGGTTCGACGTATTTAACATCGACACCGAACATGGGGCCTCCACTGGCGTCTACGTGAAACACGAGCTTCGATTCTCCAGAGGAAAGCAAGAACTCATCAAAGGTCCTTTGCAGTCCTGTATTGCCTATTTTCGTTTCAGGAGATAAATTCAAGTCGGGATAACGTTTTTTCTTTTCCGCATCTGATATATTCGTCGTGCCGATCAATTGTGCTGCAGGGGTTTGATCGTGATATAATTTTTCGTTCACGGCAAAGACCCCTGGGATTTTCAATTGATTGATAGCCTTCGATTGGCTGGCCGTCAATTCTATCGGTTCATCCCCGCCAAATACGAATGGTTCATCCGCTTGTTCAATTGCCCTTTTCAGCTCACTTTCCGATCTGCCGATTATCGAGGCAATTTCATCTATAGGCCATGTCATTTTGTTCAAAAATGGAAACAGGACGAGCGTCGGAATTTCTTCATGGGCTAGTGGTTCCCCATTTCGGTCATAAAACTTTCCACGTCCATCATCAATCTTTAATATTTGTGAACGCTGTTTCACGCTTGCTTCTATTAGGTTCACATCATGTTTTGAAAAAGATTCTGTCGATACAAGTTGGATGTAGGCAAGTCTGCCTATGAGCATCAGCATAAAAGTGGTCAATAAAATAGCCAGCAACCTCATTCGTTTCTTTTTCATAAAATACACCTCGTAACCATTGTTGACGAGTTGCGAATTTTTAAACAATTACGAACAAATTTCAAGCAACATTTTTCCGAAAAAAAGAGGATGCCCCTAAGGACACCCTCTTAAACCGTTGATTAGCTGATGGATACAATCTTGACGCTCATTTCGCCGCCAGGTGTTTGGATCGATACTTTGTCGCCGACCCTTTTCCCTATCAGGCTTTTCGCGATTGGAGAATCATTGGAAATTTTCCCTTCGAATGGGTCCGCTTCAACGCTTCCAACGATGGAATATGTTTCTTCGTCACCGTTTGGAAGTTCTACGAATGTTACCGACTTTCCAAGTGAAACTGTATCTGTATTCGAATCATTGCCTTCAATAATTTTTGCATTACGGATCATGTTTTCGATTGTTGTAATACGTCCTTCAACGAATGCCTGCTCTTCTTTTGCGGAATCGTACTCTGAGTTTTCGGAAAGGTCTCCAAAACTGCGGGCGATTTTAATTCTTTCCACTACTTCTTTCCGTTTAACCGTTTTTAATTGTTCCAGTTCCTGTTCAAGCTTTAACTTACCTTCTTTAGTCATTGGATATTCTTTTTCAATTGCCAAAACCCTTCACTCCTTCTAATTCTTTACAGCAAGCATTCGCTGTGACAAGTTTATGTACTATATAGTGCTTAACCCTAAAATTGAGTCAAAATATATAAGTGCGCGACTTAAAAAGTACGCGCAATCGATACCAAGAAACAATCCGTTCCTTAGTATATAAACCGACTGCGGTGAGCAGCCGGTTCATTCTGTATCAAGAATAGAGTATTGCGTTTCCCAACATTTGTCCAGTCTTTCCCAATAAATAAACGGGATTATTTAAAAAACGGAGGAAAATGGCACCTATCATTATTTATGCTATGTTATTACAAAAAAGACTTTTGTTCAAGGATTGTTTGAATTTTTGTCACCATAAGGTCAATCGCCACATGGTTCTGACCACCTTCAGGAATGATGATGTCGGCATAACGTTTCGTCGGCTCAATGAACTGATTATGCATTGGGCGGACGACACTGATGTATTGGTCAATGACAGAATCCAAGGAACGGCCGCGTTCTTGAATATCACGCGTCATCCGTCTGAGTATCCGCAAGTCTGCGTCCGTATCAACATATAGCTTCATATCCATCAAGTCTCGAAGGCGCTCATCCTCCAGCACAAGAATCCCTTCAAGGATGATGACATCCTGCGGCTCAACAGTGACGACTTCTGCTGAACGCGTATGAATCGAATAATCATAAACGGGTTTTTCTATCGTTTCATAACGAAGTAATGCGTTAAGGTGATCAATCAACAAATCATTATCAAACGCAAGCGGATGATCATAATTCGTTTTCAACCGCTCTTCAAACGGCAGATGACTTTGATCTTTATAATAATAATCCTGTTCGATCATCAAGATCGAATGTCCTTGAAAGAATTCAAAAATGGAACGGGTAACACTTGTTTTACCTGAACCCGACCCTCCTGTAACTCCGATGACCATTGGTTTTTTCCTTGTCATGTCAATTCTCCTTCCGCATCATATTGTTCACATATACTTGATTATCTACTTGAATGCGGACAATTTGAAGCGGATGGCGAGCGGCCTCCAGCTCTTTGCCTGACTCATCCCAGATCGTACCGATTTTTTGAGTGAAGTTTTCGATTTCCGGTCCAAAAAACTCCACTTCATCTCCAGGCTTGAAGAAGTTACGTTGTTGCATGGTTACCATTTGAGTTTCTTCGTTGTAATCCAGCACCAATCCTGCGAAGTCGAAGCGAGTCTTTACGGTATGATTCCCGAACATTTGCTGTTTATACCCAGGAATTTCCCCTTCCATGAACGATGATGCCGTCTCACGGTTCGCGCACTTATCAAGCTCTTCCAGCCATTCTTGTTTGATCTTGAAATTGTCCGGATCGGCACAATACGCATCGATCACTTTACGATAGACGCTGACTACTGTAGCAATATAATGTATGGACTTCATTCGTCCTTCGACTTTTAAACTATCTATGCCAATTTCGATCATGCGTGGCAAAGATTCAATCAATTTCAAGTCTTTTGGACTCATTGCAAATGGAGCATCTTCTTTCTCGAACAAGGCTTTTTCCCCATCTTGATCCAACTCATATAAATCGTAATCCCACCGGCAAGACTGACAACAGCCGCCGCGGTTTGAATCACGCGCAGTCATATGATTCGAAAGGGTGCAGCGTCCTGAATAGGCAATGCACATAGCCCCGTGAACGAAAGCTTCGATTTCGATATCGACTTTCTCCTTCATTTCACGGATTTCATCAGCACTGGTCTCACGCGCCAAAACAACACGCTCCAACCCTTCCTCTTTCCAATACTGAACGGCCTTCCAGTTCGAAAGCGATTGCTGCGTGCTTAAATGGATTTCGACGTTCGGAGCGACCCGTTTACAAGTTTCTATGATTAATGGATCGGCAACGATGATTCCATGAACACCGGCCTCCTGAAGCCCTTCGAGATATTCATCAAGGCCATCGATATTTTCATTATGTGCGAAAATATTAGTGGTTACATATACTTTAGCACCATACTTTTTGGCGAATTCGACGCCTTCCTTCATTTCCTCAAACGTGAAGTTACCGGCATTGGACCGAAGACCATATTCCTGCCCGCCAATAAACACGGCATCTGCTCCGTAATGAACGGCGATTTTTAATTTTTCCAGGTTTCCAGCCGGAGCCAGCAATTCAGGTTTTTTTACAATGACTCTCTTTCCATCAATGATCTTGGAAATTTTATCAGCAATAGCATTCAAGGCTATTCCTCCTCTTTCTCTTACCCTTTTCTTTAATAAACCGATTCTTTAAAGAAGAACCCTGTATCCAACTCACGGCTATCCGGCTGAACTGCTTTGACTTTTTCATATAGTTCCGCTTTCATATCATCATAACGATCAGGATCTTCTGCACATACGTCAATGGCTTCCCGATATAACTTTGTCATTTCCGTGATATATTCCGGTGTTTGTAATAGCCCTTCGATTTTCAGGGAATCTATTTCCGCCTCAATCAATTCCTGAAGTTCATCAATCATGCACATGTCATTGGGACTCATGATATGTGTACCATTTTCATCCTCATAAATCGGGTATTTATTTTCACGTTCCTTATCATGCAGAAACAAATTTCTATGTTCCTTCCGATTTTCCACTTCCAATGCCTTACCCTGGTATTCAAAATAATTCCCCAGGAGTGTGCGCTTCGATTGGAACATGCACGTCATGCCGTGCACTTGCACTTCAATCTCGACTTCGGCATTTTCCTTCATTTCAACGATCTCGTCCAAACTGATTTCACGGGCAGCCAAGGCACGGACAGCACCCCGTTTTCCCCAATAATTACATGTGTACCAGTTCGTTACCGTCATCTCTGTGTTCCAGTGCAAGGGCATATCCGGCGCAACGGCACGGACAGCCATTAAGACTGCGGGATCACCGAAAATGATCCGGTCAGCACCAGCATCGGCAAGGAATGCTACATACTCTTCAAGCTCGTCCACCTTTTCATTATGAAAAATGGCGTTCATGGACACGTAGACTTTCTTGCCTGAGGCATGTGCAAGCTCAATCGCCTTCTTGACATCTTCACGGTTGAACTCCCCTGCCAGCCTTAGCGCATAACGTTGTTCGCCAATAACGAAGGCGTCAGCGCCAGTATCGATGAGTTCTGTTATATGATCGACACTTGTCGGAGTCACGAGTAATTCAGGCTTTTTCATTTTTGTCACCTCTATGTTTACTAATGGCCACACCATCACCAATCGGCAAAATCACAGTATCGAAATTTGGATGGTCATGTAACCAGATGTTAAAATCTCTGATTTTTTTGATGAGAGCTCGCTTTCTTCTCGTCATTTCCATTTCTTCAATGTTTTCAGCAACCAAGCCTTTAAATAATACATTATCAGTAATGATAATGCCAGCATCGGCAAGGAATGGTTCAAACAGCTCAAAGAAGCGCTTGTACTGCCCTTTAGCTGCATCAACGAAGATGATATCAAACGGACCATGTTCCATGACTTTCAGTCCTGCTTCAAGGGCATCTCCTTCAATGAGGGTGATCCTGTCCGACAGGCCAGCCTTCTTGATGTTAGCTCTTGCCTGCTCAATTCGGGCTTCATTCCGTTCAAGTGTCACGATTTGAGCTTCCGGAAGGGTCTCAGCCATCCTAATGGCCGAATAGCCAATAGCCGAGCCAACCTCCAATATCGCCTTCGGCTGATGAAGCCTCAAAATCTGAAGCAGCACCTCTATCCCTTCCGGCTCCATGATCGGCACATTGTTTTCCATCGCAAAATCTTCCAACTCCTTAATCAAACCCGTACGCTCCGGAATTAAGGAATGAAGATATTGTTCTATTTTTCCGTTCAAGACGTTTCCTCCAATTATAAGAAAACCGAAAGCGCTTGATCAGTTCATGAAAAAAAGTAAACAAAAGATTTTCATCCTTTTTTAAATTTTACAAAGAGCTGAAACAAGCATGCTTTTTCGATCTACATTTCCTTATCTTTCAAAATAAAACCCGGCATTCGCCGAGTTACAGTCACCGATAAAAATCGGATCCAATAAATTCACTTGTACTATTCTATCATAAAAACAAGGGGAAAGTAATATCTCTCCCCCCGCAGTTGCTAAGCATTATTTATTGGAAATATGCTCCGCCTTTTTATTATTGTGGTCCTCCAATGTTTTGGAGTAAAGCACTTCCCCTTCAGGTGTCGCCAAGAAGTATAGGAAATCCGTTTTCTCGGGTTTCAATACCGCTTCGATCGATGTCGTTCCAGCATTGGCAATCGGCCCTGGAGGTAGCCCCTTGTTCTTGTACGTATTATATGGGGACTTCACCTCAAGGTCTTTGTAAAACACCTTACTTTTATGTGAACCCTTTGCATACAAGACGGTTGGATCCGTTTGAAGCGGCATATCTTCCTCGATACGATTGTAAAAGACGGAAGCTATTTTACCGCGATCGACTTGTGCCGTTGCTTCTTCTTCAACTAGTGAAGCGAAGGTCAGCATCTTGTGTACGGAATAATCGTTCTTTTTCATTTGGGGTTCGTATGCCTGTAAGGTCTCATCCGATTTCTTCAGCATCTCGATGACTATGGATTCCAATGTTGGTTTTTCCTCATAAAAATCATAAGTCGCTGGGAAAAGGTACCCTTCAAGCGGATATAAAATCTTTTCATTTTCAATTTCCGACGTCAATAGCTCCGGATAATGCTCTTGCATGGACTTTACGAATTTCTTATCATTCAATTCCTTGAAAACTTTTTTCGGATCTTGGCCCGTCTTCACTGCAATGATATCGGCGATTTGGATAAGCTGTTTCCCTTCAGGAATCGTGATCTTCAATGCCGCTTCTTTCATGAGTTTCCCGGTTTTGATGCTTGTGACAATATCTTTAATTGGCATCGAAGGTGATAATTTATACTCACCTGCCTGGAAACCGGATTCATTGCGGAATTTAATATAATATTTGAATACGCGTGCGTCCTTTATTATCCCCTGCTCTTCAAGCAGTGTCGAAATTCCGTTCACGGATGAACCGATGGGGATTTTCACTTTCTTGATGGTGTCATCATCTGGATCGACTGGTTTCATGGCAGAGTTGATATATAAAAAACCTACCAGACTAACTATACCGATTAGTAAAATAAGCGAAGCTATCGTAATCATGATAATTTTACGTACAAGCTTTGCTTCTCCTTGCCGTTCTAACAATTTCATTTGGATATGTTCCTTTTTAGATAAATTTTTATCTTTTTCATCCATTTTCATTCCCCCTGCAAACTCACACCAACTACAGAATGGTTTCTTGATGATGCTTTCTCTAATTAATCTTTGCTTCGAACATTATACTAAAATCAACAAATAATTACATGTTTTTTGCAAAACTACATTCTTCACTACTCTATTTATGGCAAAAATGCACTAGTTTTGTCAATATACAGCCGTTATTTTATAGGAAAATAGTGATATCTTTGTCTACAGTTTTTTTGATGGGTGTAGTTAATTTACACTTCAGGCACTCACTTCCGCGGATTGTCCGCCCTCAGCGTTCTTTGCGCCTGCGGGGGTCTCCCTTAAACGCGTATTTCCCGCAGGTCTCGTAGACCTGTTCCAATCAGCTTAGTTTTATTTACTCAGCTTAAAAAATGCACTCAATTTGTTTCCTGTATGTACTAGGCATTTCATGAAATGACCAGGAATATTCATATACGTATGCTACTATTGATTCAATGAGAGAAAGGTGTGAATGAGATGGATAATTCTTTTTTTGTAGGTTGGGGAACGTTGGCACTCATAAACGCCGGACTTGCTCAAGGTAAAAATAGAACGGCCTTAAATTGGTTCATGCTATCATTATTCTTAGGTCCGCTTGCAACTTTTATTCTTTTATTCGTAGAGAAAAGATAAGGGGTTACTGGTACATACATGACCGCCCTTGATGGAGGTGGGTTACTGTAGTGAGGGGTTATCAATTTCGAACGTTGATTTCCCGCAGGAGGCTCCCACACCGGTTCCAAATAGATCCCCTTTTGTCTACAAACTAAAAAACTGACCTCGATGGAGGTCAGTTTTTTTCTGGTGATTATTCTTCTTCAGCTTCTTCTTGGTCAAGGAATGTATTTAGCATTTCTTCTACTAAATCCCATTCTTCTTCCGTTTCGATCGGTGTTAGTTCACCATCTTTATTATCTTCGCTTGGTACGAAAGATGAAGCGTGGATTTCAATTTCTTCCTCATCATCTTCTGCAGACATCGGATAATAAAGTACATAAGATTTGTTGAATTTATCTGAATCGAAAGTGAAAAGGATTTCGCAAAGCTGCTCATTTCCGTTTTCATCTACTACTGTAATGTTGTTTTCACCGTGTTCCATTTGCATTCACCTCATATTGAATTTGTTTGTCTGTCCAAGAAACCTTGCAGAATCATGACAGCTGCCATTTTATCAATGACTTTCTTACGTTTGCTTCGGCTCACGTCCGCCTCAAGAAGGACACGTTCAGCCGCCATGGTTGTCAACCGTTCATCCCAGAGAAACACTGGCAGCTTGAATTTATTTTCTAAGCGTTTGGCGAATTCTTGACTGATCTCGCCGCGCGGTCCTACAGTTCCATTCATATTTTTAGGTAAACCGAGGACAATCTTAGAAACTTCATGTTCTTTTATGATTTCATTGAGACGTTTTAAGCCGAAGTCATTTCCAGCTTCGTTAATTTTGATCGTTTCCAATCCTTGTGCAGTCCAGCCCATCGCGTCACTCAAGGCAACGCCGATGGTTTTTGAACCTAAATCAAGTCCCATTGTGCGCATTAGTATTCCTCTCGATGATTCTTAAGATACGACTTAACCAATTCTTCGATGATTTCATCGCGTTCAAGCTTACGAATAATGTTTCGAGCATCCATATGGCGCGGGATGTAGGCCGGGTCACCAGATAATAGATAACCGACAATCTGGTTAATCGGGTTATAACCTTTTTCCTGAAGTGCAACATAAACTTGAGACAATACTTCTTGTACATCTCTTTCGAATGGTTCTTCGGGAAAATTAAATTTCATCGTTTTATCAAAGGAACTCATTAACATGCACCTCTCCTCAGCGTCCAGAATCCACTATTACCTACATTGTACAACACTTTTCATGGATTATGAAATCGATAAGACCCATTCTTCAACAAAATTAAGTGCTGCGTCCAATTTTTCAGGGTCTTTTCCGCCGGCTTGGGCCATATCTGGACGTCCGCCGCCGCCGCCGCCGCAACGGGAAGCAACTTCTTTGATCAATTTGCCTGCATGGAAACCGCGATCGATATAATCTTTCGTCACACCGGCAATTAAATTAACTTTATCGCCTTGAGCCGATCCCAATACGATAATGACAGAATCTAGCTTTTGTTTCAAATCATCCGCCATTGCACGCAGATTATTCATGTCGGTAGCTTGAACCTTTGCCACCAATACTTGTACTCCATTTATTTCTTTTACGTTAGAAACGAGGCTTCCCGCTTCAATATTACTTAATTTTGCAGTCAGGCTTTCATTCTCACGATGAAGGTCCTTCACCTCGGCTAAGACCGTTTCAATTCTTGAAGGTACATCTTTCAAGTTCGTTTTCAATTTAGCAGCAGCGTCCTTTAATACGCCGATCTGGTCAGTCATCAATTTGTATGCGCCAGCACCCGTTACTGCTTCTATCCGGCGAGTCCCAGCTCCGATGCCGCTTTCGGAAACGATTTTGAACAAGCCGATTACCGCTGTATTCGGGACATGGACACCACCGCAAAGTTCAAGACTATAATCGCCTATTTGAACGACACGGACAATCTTGCCGTATTTTTCGCCGAACAAGGCCATTGCGCCCATCGCTTTCGCTTCTTCAATATTTTTATAATCCGTATTCACTTGCAGACTTTGCCAAATTTTTTCATTTACAATCGTTTCGATCCGCTCAATCTCCTCTGCCGTTATCTGGCCAAAATGAGAGAAATCGAAGCGAAGACGCTCAGCTTGTACGAGTGAACCGGCCTGATTGACATGTGTACCCAATACATCTTTTAATGCCTGATGCAGAAGATGCGTCGCTGTATGATTTTTCGTGATATGGATGCGGTTTTCTTGATTGACCGCAGCAACGATATCGGAATCTGACGTTAATGTTCCGGCAACCACAGTTACACGGTGCAGATTTTGGCCATTTGGCGCTTTTTGAACATCATGGACATCCACTTTCACGGATTCACTGGCCATCGTTCCTTTATCAGCGATTTGCCCGCCGCTTTCCGCGTAGAATGGAGTTTTGTTCAGAATCACCTGAACATCTTCACCTTCTTGTGCCTCCGTTACAAGCTCGCCATTTTTTATGATTGCAGCTACTTTTGCCTCAACCGCAACTTGATCATAGCCAACAAATTCACTTTCAACTTTAATATCGCCCAGTACTCCGCCTTGGATTTGCATGGAATCCACATCTTGACGAGCTGAACGGGCACGTTCACGCTGTGCATCCATTTCCTTTTCAAATCCAGCCTGATCGATCATCATGCCTTCTTCTTCTGCATATTCTTCCGTTAACTCGATTGGGAAGCCATATGTGTCATATAAACGGAATGCGTCACTGCCAGGAATGGTTGTGCTGCCTTTTTCTTTTTCCTTTTTGATGACTTCAGAAAGGATGGCAAGTCCATCATGAAGCGTTTCATGGAAACGTTCCTCTTCATTTTTGATGACTTTCGCAATGAAATCTTTATTTTTAAGTACTTCAGGGTAGAAGTCTTTCATGATTTCACCGACAACTGTCACAAGCTCGAACATGAATGGACGATTGATGTTGATTTGCTTAGCATATCGAACCGCTCTGCGAAGTAAACGGCGTAACACATAACCACGGCCTTCGTTGGATGGAAGTGCTCCGTCCCCTACTGCAAATGCTACAGTACGTATATGGTCGGCAATGACCTTGAATGCAACATCTTTTTCTGTATCGACACCATATTTCACATCGGAGATTTCTTCGACCGCCCGGATGATTGGCATGAATAGATCGGTATCATAGTTCGTCGCCACATCTTGAACGACGGATGCCATACGTTCAAGCCCCATGCCCGTATCAATATTTTTCTTTGGAAGCGGTGTGTAAGAACCGTCCGGATTATGGTTGAATTGAGAAAACACAAGATTCCAGACTTCTAGATGCCGTTCATTTTCCCCGCCTGGATATAGTTCCGGATCATTCGGATCATCACCATATGCTGGTCCGCGGTCATAGAAAATCTCTGTATTCGGACCACTAGGGCCTTCACCGATATCCCAGAAATTTTCTTCCAGACGAATGATTCTTTCAGCAGGAACACCGATCTTTTTATTCCAAAGCTCGAATGCTTCGTCATCTTCAGGATGGATTGTCACAGCTAATTTCTCTTTGTCAAACCCTATCCATTTTTCATCCGTCAAAAACTCCCATGCCCATGTGATGGCTTCCTCTTTAAAATATTCACCAATGGAAAAGTTACCTAGCATTTCGAAAAACGTATGATGACGTGCTGTTTTCCCCACGTTTTCAATATCGTTCGTACGAATGGCCTTTTGTGCATTTGTAATCCTTGGATTCTCTGGAATCACCCGGCCATCAAAATATTTCTTTAACGTCGCAACCCCGGAATTGATCCAAAGCAAAGATGGATCTTCATGAGGAACCAATGACGCACTTGGTTCGATGGTATGGCCTTTCTCACTAAAAAAATCTAAGTACATTTGGCGGATTTGAGCACCAGTTAAATACTTCATATATATCCTCCTTCTAATAATTATGTAATTTTGAGCACACAAAAAACTCCCATCCCAAAAACAGGGACGAGAGTTAACTCGCGGTACCACCCTGATTATGGACGCAGGAAAATCCTCTGTCCATCACCTTCATAAAAGCCTTAACGCGGCATGACGGCAGGTATTAGCTGCTCTCAGGACTAGCTTTCTGCTGCTCTTCATCTGGCAATCCCTCTCAGCCTAGGGGACCCCTCTCTTCTAGATGGACTTCAGCATACTTCATCCTTCAACGAATTATCTTATGTAATGGATTATATTCACAAGGCTTTTATTTGTCAATAAGCGGCGGCTTCTTTCTGAAATGAACACGGGCATGAAGCACAAAAACTTTCAGCACAGCCAAAATGGGAATCGAAAGGACCATTCCCGTGATACCGCCTATTTCACCTCCGGCCAATAATGCTAGCATGATGAAAAGCGGATGCATATGGAGGCTTTTACCGACTATTAACGGCGACAAGATATTCCCCTCAAGAAATTGAAGGACAAGCACGATCACCACGATGATCAACACCATTTTCACTGATATTGTCGCGGCGATTATCACGGCAGGAATGGCCCCGATAATCGGCCCGAAATACGGAATGACATTCGTTATTCCGATTATCGCCCCCAAAAGCAGCGGATATTGCATGTCGACTATCCAAAAAAGCAGCGAGGAAATCAACCCGATCACGACACAGACAATGATTTGACCGCGAATATAACCGCCAAGCGACGCATCAACATCACGAACGAATGCCCGTCCCTGTTTGCGCCATTTTTTCGGGGTCATATACCAAGCCATTTTTTTTAAAGCCGTGAAATCTTTCAGGATATAAAAAGCAATGAATGGAATCAACGCAATCAGAACGATAAAATCAATCATCTTCATGGCATACTCCATCGCTTTTTCAGACATACGATTCAACCAACCTTCAAAAAGGGTGACACCGTCTTCAAACCTTTCATGAATACCGAACGGCCATGTAGCTGTTTGATGATTAAGCTTATCTATCCTGCTCCGGTACTGTTCAACTAGTTCCGGTACGCTTTCCGACAGCTCGCGAACCTGACTGACCATCACCGGTATGCCTTTATAAACGGCAAAGCCAATCCCTCCGAAAAATAACAAATAGATGATCGTAATCGAAAGCCACCGACGCATTCCTTTCTCATTTAAATATTCCACTACCGGATGCAGCAAGTAACTGATGAACGCACCAATCAAAAAAGGTAAAAGTACCGTCACACATACAGTTACAACAGGTCCCCACATAGGCTTAAGTTTCATAAAAATATAAATAACGAAAAATAAGAGCAATAAAAAACCCAGGCGATAAAACCATTTTAGACGAATACTCACACTAAACACCTCCCGCTCATTTATTCTTCGAAAGGCGGAAGGATTTCATACATAAAAAAGAGTGTCCCCACGATCAGGACACCCAAACGCATTAAAATAATGACTTTAATCTTTTGCGTATCTTCTTCATACTACGTTTGATCATCTTTGAGTTCATCATGTCCGAACCCATGTTCATAAGACTATTGCGTGAACGTCTAGCCATTGTAAACACCTCTTCCGTTAATTACATACTGAAGCGGCGGTCATTTTCCTCAAACAAATCGTCCAATGAGCTTAAACTTCCATCTTCCTCGACCTGGTGCGTATTAATGATTCCTTCCGATAAGGTCATTTCAATAAAACAACTCCAACAATAATATTGATTCACGCCAATTTTCCCGACATCTTTACTGCGGCAATTCGGACATTGTATTTCCAAAATTGGACACCTCACTGTTCATAAACTGAAACAATGATGGTATCCTTCCCTAATGTAGGTGGCTGTTTTGATTCGACCACTGTCGACTCCGAGAAAAACCCATCCGTTGTTTCATACGCTATAATCGTGCCCAATTTTTCCTTGAAATATACATCCTGCAGTAAACCAAGCTCTTCGCCCATTTCTGAAAAAATCATGCGTCCCAATAATTCGTCCTTTGTTAGACAGATGGAACCGTCAGGCACTTTCCTTGGAGTTGAATCCTGTTGCATGATGACGATCCCATCTGGACCGAAAGAAGTAATATCGTCCAGTTTCAAATGGAAGGCTCTCTTGAACAATGCTTGTTGATGAATGACCAAGCCTGTTACTTGGCCCGATTCAGAAATCGATAAATCGTGGACCGTGCCGATCCTTTGTCCTGTGCTTGTAAAAACCGGCATCCCTTTCAATAAAGAAAACGTCCGCAAGGTCATCCCGCCTTTCCGAACATTTTTATTATTTCATTCATCCTGTAAATAGATGTGCTGAAAGGTTTTCCATTGTTCATCATTACGAAAAACATGGCATAAAAAAAGACCGGTTTCCCGGTCACCTCATCTTACCATCCTCTGCTGGAACCTCCGCCACCAGAACTTCCTCCGCCACCGCCTCGTGGGCCTCCACCGCCGCCACCGCCTCCGCGACTAATGAACATCAAAAGGATATTAAGTAATGTTTGAAGTAAAAATCCTTTGAAGAACTTGGCATCAAGGATGAACACAATGATGACACCGATGATGATGAGAAAAATCTGTAAACGTGATGGCTGAAAGGTATCTGACTCTGATCCTTGCTGAACGGAGAGATCTTGATGAAAATCGTCACCTAGGTCGTATTCTTTCGTGACATCGTTATACACGGCCTTATAGGTTTCCGTCAGGGCAGCATCATATTTACCCTCTTTCAGCGCAGGGATAGCCACATTATCCAAAATCTGTCCAGATTTTATATCGGTAATGGCCCCTTCCAAACCGTACCCCACTTCAATACGGATTTTCTGTTCTTCCATGGCCAGCACAATGAGGACTCCATTGTTCAGCTCGGCATCACCAAGCTTGAATGATCTAAATGCCTCGACCGAGTATTCCTCGATCTCGGATCCTTCCATCGAATCAACCGTCAAAACGGAAATCTGTGCTTTTGTGGCATCATCCAAGCGTTTTCCAAGTTCGATGAGTTCGGATTTCTCCTGATCATCGAGTACTCCAGCGAAGTCCTGGACATAGATATCCCCAACAGGCTTAGGAATGTTAGGTTGTGCTGCGACTACGTTTGCTAAATTGAACATGAGAATGAAGAATAGCGCAAACACAGCGAGTTTTTTCATTATTTATCGCTCCCGAAATCAACCTTAGGTGTTTCTTTTTCTTGATCGGTCACTTCAAAATATGGTTTAGCCTCGAACCCGAACGCGCCTGCCATCATATTTTTCGGAAAGCGTTTAATGGCCTTATTATATGTGGTAACTTCATCATTATAGTCTTTTCGGGCTACCGTCAGACGATTTTCCGTTCCTTCCAAACTATCCATGAGGCCCTTAAAGTTCTCATTAGCCTTTAAATCCGGATAGTTCTCGACAACCACCAAAAGACGGCTTAAAGCCCCACTCATTTCTTGATCGGCCGCTATCGCATCTTCAGTCGAATTGGCACCAGCTAACTTCGATCGTGCATCACTCACCGCTTTAATGGCTTCCGTTTCATGCTTTGCATAGCCCTTTACCGTTTCGACAAGATTCGGAATCAAATCCGCTCTTCGCTTCAATTGATTATCCACCTGTGACCACTTATTGTCGACGTCTTCATTGGCACTAACAAGGCCGTTGTACGAAGATACCCCATAAATGATCAGTAAAACGACAACGACTAACCCTATTATCCATCCTTTTTTCATTCAAATCCCCCTACTCTTTCACATATAAGTTATATTTTATAATGGTTCCACCAAAACTATGAGTTTAAAACAAAATTTATGAAGGAACGAAACAGTCACCCTACATGAAATCATAAGGCGTGACATTTTCCATCCCGATCATCGGGTCTGCATGCATGAGGATATCAAGATAACTTGCCTGTTCCTCATGTACCTCTCCCTTTTCCACTGGCAGATCTTCTTCACTCAGAGCCTCTCGCAGCTTTTCACGCAAGGTCGTTTTCCGGCGCATCTCATCATTACGTTCGATTCCTAAACGGAATGCATCTTCTTCACCACAAAGAATCAAGAAATTTTTACTGCGGGTAATCGCCGTATACAATAAATTACGACGGAGCATCCGATAATAACTTTTCACTACTGGTAAAATGACAATAGGGAACTCGCTACCCTGCGACTTATGGATGGAGCAGCAATATGCATGTGTAATCTGGTTCAAATCCTGTTTCGTGTATGTTACTTCTATCCCCTCAAACGATATGATTACTTTATCGACATGATCGGTATTTTCTTTAGCGAACAATATGGACACGATTTCGCCCATATCCCCATTAAAGACACCCTCCTCCGGCTGATTCACCAGTTGAAGGACTTTATCTCCCGTTCTGTAGATCACGTCACCAAATTTAATTTCCCGCCGCTTTTCATTCACATTGCTATTGAAAACTTCCTGAAGCATTTTATTCAATGCATCAATCCCGGCAGGACCTCTATACATGGGAGCCAACACCTGTATATCTTTTGCCGTAAAACCCTTCGTCCTCGCATTCGCAACCACTTTCTCAATGACTTGGGGGATTTGGCCAGTCTGGCAGCGAATGAATGATCGATCCTCTTGCTGCTTCGTGACATCATCCGGAAGTCTTCCTTTTTTGATATCATGGGCCAATTCAATGATCGATGAACCATCAGCTTGACGATAAATATGCTCAAGACTGACAGTCGGTACACAATTCGATGCAAGCAAATCCTTTAATACCTGTCCAGGGCCGACTGATGGGAGCTGATCTTCATCACCAACCAATATCACTTGGACATTTTCCGGCAAAGCTTTAAACAATTGATGGGCAAGCCATGTATCCACCATCGAAACCTCATCGATGATTACGATACGGCCATCCAACTGATTATCCTCATCATGGGAAAACCCTTCACTCCCGTTCCACCCCAGTAGACGGTGGATCGTAACGGCGGGGAGTCCCGTCGATTCAGCCATGCGTTTCGCTGCACGGCCAGTAGGAGCCGCAAGTACGAATGGAAATGGATCGCTGCCCTCTTTTTTATAATCGTGAATGTCCATCGATACGCCATGCAGCTCTGCATAGAGCTCAACGATCCCTTTGATTACTGTTGTCTTACCGGTACCCGGTCCCCCCGTCAAGATTAACATGGGTGACTGCAGGGCTGTTTGGATCGCTTCCTTTTGAGCTGGAGCATAGGATACATCTAGCCGCTCTTCCAGCTTGCCAAGTGCCAGCAAAAACTCCGATTCCGGGAACTGGTCTTCATACTCGGTTTGAGAAAGCAATCTCTTGATGTTCATTATGATTCCTTTTTCGGAATAAAATAAGGAGGGCGGATAAATTCGTTGATCCTCGACAACGATTTTCCCCTCTTGCGTCAATTCGATTATTTCCGAGGAAATGTTCGTGAACTCAATCCGATCCCGTTTATTTTCCTCAAGCAGGCGCTTGACCGCTTCCAAAAGCTGCTCAGCTTCTATGTAGATATTTCCGTCCTGGAGGCATTGTGATTCAAGGGTGTACAAGCAGGCTGCCTTGATTCGGTCGGGATGACTGCCGGAAATGCCAAGCTGATTCCCAAGCTCATCCGCCCGTCCAAAACCAATCCCTTCAATATCCTCTACAAGCTTATAAGGATTTCCCTGAACCATCGAGATCGTATCCTGTTTATACATTTGATAAATCTTCATCGACAGCTGAGGACCAAAACCATATTGATTCAGGGCGATCATCACCTGCTCCAGACCTTGATGCTCCACTAATGTATCATAGAGAACCTTTGCCTTTTCCCCAGATAACTTCGGGATATCATCAAGTAACGAAGGCTGAGCCAGAATTTTGGAAATTGCCTTTTCCCCTAGTGTCTCAACAATGCTCTCGGCTGTTTTTTTCCCAATGCCTTTGAACAGGTCACCGGATAAATAGCTGACGATGCCTTCCTTGGATTGGGGTAAATCCTTGCGAAAATGCTCAACATGATATTGAAGGCCAAAACGCGGATGTTCCTTCATCGCTCCATAAAAAATATAAATCTCGTCCTCATGCATCTTTGGAAAATATCCGGTTACGACAGCTTCCTTCTCTTCATAATTCAGATTCGTTTCATGCACACGAATTCTTACAACCGAGTACATATTTTCTTCATTATGAAAGATCGTCACTAAATGACTTCCTTTCATGAACATTTTCTCTTCTGAAAACAAATCCAACGAATCTTGCTGGCTCAACGCTTCTCCCCACCTTTCCATGCATATGCCTTCTATTTACTCTGCATTCATTTCTTCCATCAGTTTCTTACCGTGCGCAGCCAGCATATGATCAGGCTGTGCCTCCAATGCTTTATCAAAATAAGCCATCGCCGCTTGCGCATCTTCACGATACCCGGCAAACGCTACACCTAAATTATAATAGGCGTCTGCATGGCCCGGATCCTGTTCCACCACTAAATTCAGTTGATTGATCAATTCATCATACAATTCCGCATTAGCTAGACATAGCGCATATTGGAATCGCGCATCCACATCCTCAGGGCTCAACTCCACGGTTCTCTGTAAATAAGGCATCGCCAATTTCGGTTGATCCAACGCCATCAATGTCAATCCAAGCATAAAGTAAGCATCGCTGTTCTCCAGTCCCAAACGGATCGCTTTTTCAAACATATCCTTCGCTTCGACTAATTTTGCATCGGACTCATAGTATAGGTTCCCTAATGAATAGTAAGCCGCTGCTGCATTTTCATCCAGCTCAATCGCCTTTTTGTAAAACTTTACGGCTTTATCCGTTTCACCCACTGCAGTCAGTACATTCCCAAAATTTATGTAGGCAACAGGCTCATTCGGATTTTCCTCGATCGCCTCATTGAAAACTTTCGCCGCTTCTTCGTATTTCCCTTGTTGCATTAATTCAATTCCTTGTTGATTCTTATCCATGTTCATTCACACTCCATTTTTATAATAAAAAGTATAGCACAAGCCAGTGGTCTAATTCAGACCGAACCAGCAATCAAAAAGAAGTCCCCAACCGCAAACACAGCTGGGGACATGCTCATTTTACCCTACGTAAGTCAGTTTTTCACCTTTTTTAAATACTTCATCAATCGTACCGCCACCAAGGCATACTTCACCATCATAGAATACAACTGCTTGTCCAGGTGTGATTGCGCGGACTGCTTCGTCAAAAATGACTTCGACATCACCATTTTCCAAGACCTTCACTTTTACGCCGCTATCCTCTTGACGGTACCTGAACTTTGCCGTGCATGCAAATTCCCCTGCAGGTATATGTTCCGCTACCCAGCTGACATTCACTGCAAGAAGGGAATTGGAATACAGCACATCATTATCAAAGCCTTGACACACATATAAAACATTACGCTTCAAGTCTTTTCCCGCAACAAACCAAGGTTCGCCGCTGCCGCCTATCCCTAGACCGTGGCGCTGACCGATTGTGTAATACATCAATCCATCATGCTTGCCCATCACTTTGCCATCCATCGTGACCATATCTCCAGGCTGAGCTGGAAGGTAATTACTTAAAAACTCTTTGAAATTGCGTTCACCGATAAAACAGATGCCTGTTGAATCTTTTTTCGTTGCTGTTGCAAGACCAGCTTCTTTCGCAATTTCACGGACTTCCTTCTTATCGATGTGCCCAAGTGGAAACATGACTTTTTCCAATTGCTCTTGAGTAAGCTGATTCAAGAAATACGTTTGATCTTTATTATTATCGACACCGCGAAGCATTTTGTATTCGCCATCCCGGTATTCAACCTGTGCGTAATGTCCAGTTGCCACATAATCCGCACCAAGACTTACCGCATGTTCAAGAAATGCCTTGAACTTGATTTCCTTATTGCACATAACATCCGGATTTGGAGTGCGGCCCGCTTTATACTCTTCCAAGAAATATGTGAACACTTTATCCCAATATTGCTTTTCGAAATTGACCGCATAATAAGGGATGCCGATTTGATTACAAACCGCTATTACATCATTGTAATCTTCCGTTGCTGTACAGACTCCGTTTTCATCTGTATCGTCCCAGTTCTTCATGAAAATCCCGACCACATCATAGCCTTGATTCTTCAACAGCAGGGCTGACACAGAGGAATCAACGCCTCCTGACATACCCACGACGACGCGGGTATCCTGTGGTGCTTTATTCATCCTGTCACCTCATTTATTTAAAGCAAGAATTATTTTCTCACTAATCTATTAACGATTTTCACGGTTGTTTCAGCCGCTTGCCTGACTTCCTGTTCCGTGTTGTTCAAACCGAAGCTGAAACGAATCGAATTCTTCGTTCGCTCCGAATCTTTTCCAAACATCGCAACAAGCACATGCGAAGGATCGATTGACCCTGCCGTACATGCAGACCCACTTGATACCGCAACACCGGCCAAGTCCATATTAACGAGCATCGATTCCACATTCGTACCCGGAAAACTAACATTCAGCACATGTGGCAGCGACTGCTCCATAGATCCGTTAATTTCATATTGTACATCCGCCTCGTCAAAGACGGCAAGCAATACGTCTTTAAATTGCAAGTATTGCTCCGTTTTCTTATCCATCATGCTTTGAGCAATCAAAACCGCTTCGGCAAAACCAGCAATTGCCGGCACACTCTCCGTGCCCGCACGGCGTTTTCGTTCTTGTTCCCCGCCATATAAATGGGGATTCAGCTTCAAGCCTTCACGCATGTATAGGAAGCCGATTCCTTTGGGACCGTTGATTTTATGTGCTGAAACACTTAGCAAATCCACACCCAGCCCACGAACGTCGATAGAGATCAAACCATATGCCTGAACCGCATCCGTATGGAAAATGGCTTGATGACCTTTAAGGAGTTGTCCAATTTCAGCAATCGGCTGAATGGTCCCCACCTCGTTATTGCCATACATGACCGAAACCATAATCGTATCGTCCCTCAATGCCGCCTTTAAATCGTCAATTGAAATAAGCCCCGCTTCATTCACAGGTAAATATGTGACTTCAAAGCCAGACTTCTCAAGGAATTGACATGTATGCAAAACAGCATGATGCTCAATCTCCGTCGTAATGATGTGCTTGCCTTTTTCTTTATTCGCATTCGCAATGCCGATAATCGCCATATTATCCGCTTCTGTTCCACCGCTCGTGAAAATGATTTCATTCCGTCCGGCACCGACACTTGTTGCAATGCTCGAACGCGCCTCATCTAAAACATGGCGCGCCTCCCGCCCGAAAGCATGAATGCTCGACGGATTACCAAAGTCATGGCTCATGACTGTCATCATTCTATCGATCACATTCGGATGCATCGGAGAAGTCGCAGCATGATCTAAATATATTCTTTCCACTTTATTGTCGCCTCCATTAAAAAACGCAAGCGCCTACATAATAGGCGCATTGCTAATCACTTAAATATAGTACATATAAGAATCGATTTCTCCCGTATCCTTGTAGCTCGCCAAATCCATCAGCGTCGTATTATCCAATACATCCTTCACCGCATCGCGAATGCGAATCCAAAGCTGGCGCTTAACCGGCTCTTCATCCTCAATCCCTTCAACAGGGGTAATCGGCCCTTCCAATACACGGATGACATCACCCGAAGTAATCTCCTGAGGATCCTTAGACAAGACATACCCGCCATACGCACCGCGGACACTCTTCACCAACCCCGCATTACGAAGCGGCGCAATCAACTGCTCCAAATAATGCTCGGACAGATTATGCGTCTGGGCAATCGATTTCAAACTTTTCGGGCCTTCTCCATAATGTTTAGCAAGCTCTATCATAATCGTTAAACCATAACGGCCTTTAGTAGATATCTTCATACATATACACCTCAAATTATTTATCCGTTTCTAAATTCTTTTGAAATTATAGCATATTCCCGCCAGAAATGCATTCACCTACCCTCCATTTGTCAAATTATCCTAATTGGAGAGATAGGAAAAATGAAATCACTAGTGTTATGGTGGACAGATTAAACGAAAGTTCGATTCTTTGATTCAGTTAGCTTCACCAAATTACAGGAAGCCAATTTATTAAAGGAGAATACTCTACTTAAATCTTTAAGGAGTGATTACCATGATGATTAAAGATTGCTAGATGCCATTAAAAATCGACATGCTAGAGGCTCTCATGAACGAAGATATCAAAAAAATCAGGGCAGGATTCAATGGTGAATCAGAGTCTTCCAATCTCTTAAAGCCCTTCCTAAAAAAGAGTATCTACTCTTTCATGACCTCCGTCTTTTCTCGACCACGCATTCACATTCAATCAACTGATCCGCACAAATCCAGATGGAAAAATCGAAGCTTTTGACGATCCAATATTGCAAGTGAACCGGCAGCCCGAGCATCTGTTAGACTGGTTAAAAACAAAAAAATGAACAATTTTCCATTCGAAACACTAGTTGTCAGTGCTAATTCTTCCACTATCATTCGGGCGGCGAAAAAGGATATTAATAGAAAAATAATACGTAAGGTCCGGTGTTTTCTGCCATAAGTGTCATGCATATTCCATGGAGCGGCAAAGAAAGTGGATTTGCCATACATGTTTGGGTACTTCCATGATGCTCATATTTCGGCACTTTTAGATTATGTATATCTCGTTAAGCCTTCCATTACCAACAGCGAATTTCGAAACTCCCTCCAACTCCAATCCCCTTCCAGCGCAAAAAAATTATTACCTTCAATGAAACTGGATCATTCCGGCCAAACCAAAGGCAGAGTCTATCTACTAAGTTCACTCATAGAAAGCTAGGACGAATTATCAAGCTTGAAGGTCGGATTGAATACGAATTCACCGTCATTCACAGCATAATCAGCGCATTTCCCCCACAACTTGTGATACCTTATATAAAAAGGAGAGGTGCGCAATGAATATTAAACCGCTTGCTTTCCGGATGCGGCCTCGATCGATTGATGAGATCATCGGGCAGGAGCATCTGGTCGGTGAAGGTAAAATTATCGCGAGGATGGTTAAAGCTAAGCAGCTATCCTCCATGATTCTGTATGGACCGCCTGGAATTGGCAAGACTTCGATTGCAAGTGCGATTGCCGGAAGTACGAAGTTTGCTTTCCGGACGCTGAATGCGGTGACCAATAATAAAAAAGATATGGAAATCGTCGCAGCCGAGGCGAAAATGTCTGGTAAAGTGATACTGCTACTCGATGAGGTTCATCGTCTCGATAAAGCGAAACAGGATTTCCTATTGCCTTATCTCGAAAACGGAATGATTACTTTGATCGGTGCAACGACAAGCAACCCTTATCATGCAATCAATCCGGCAATCCGAAGCAGATGCCAGATATTCGAGCTCAAATCATTGGAAACCACTGATATAATCAAAGCCCTGGAACGGGCACTTCTTGATGAAGAGCGAGGACTTGGTGCATATAAAACGGATGTCAGCTTTGATGCCCTTACCCATTTCGCGACTGCTTCGAACGGAGATGTCCGCAGTGCCCTTAACGCTCTAGAGCTCGCCGTCATTTCGACCGAACCTGATGAATCCGAAACGATCAACATCGATCTGCAAATTGCCGAGGAATGCATGCAGAAAAAAAGCTTTTCACATGACAAGGACGGTGATGCTCACTATGACGTCCTGTCGGCATTTCAAAAATCAATTCGGGGAAGTGATGTGAATGCAGCCCTTCATTACTTGGGTCGCTTGGTCGAAGCGGGCGATCTTGTCAGCATCGCACGCCGCTTGGTCGTCATCGCCTACGAAGATGTCGGTCTTGCCAATCCGCAGGCCGGTCCCAGGGCACTCGCTGCAGTCGAAGCCGCAGAACGACTCGGTTTTCCTGAAGCCCGGATTCCACTTGCCAACTCAGTGGTCGAATTATGCCTATCACCTAAATCGAATACAGCCATTTCCGCAATTGATGCAGCCCTTGCTGACATTCGCAGCGGCCATAGTGGAGACGTACCGGACCATCTTAAGGATGCCCATTACAAAGGGGCCACGGATCTCGGACGCGGTATCGGCTACCTATATCCGCATGACTACGAAAATGGCTGGGTAAAGCAGCAATACTTACCGAACAAACTTCGCAGCAAAAAATATTACAAACCAAAAAAGAGCGGGAAATTCGAACAAGCCCTTGCCTTGGTCTACGAAAATATCGAGAAAAAGAAATAACTCCGGATCGCTTCAGACCCGGAGTTTTTTTATTGTGGGAAATGAAAGCTTTTTACATGCCTCATATTGACAAAAATCTCCTCCCCATGAGCATCCGCCATCTCAATGATGCCGTTTTTCACCGTACTGATCTTCCCAATATTCTTCGGATGCATCCCTAAGTCCAGCACCACCAGCTTATTGGCTAACTTTTTTACCTGTTCCTCCAAAGTCCTTGCCCAGCTTATAGTAGAGACCTGTGCAAGTTGCTCTGCTTTGTTCAAACCGTAAGGCCCGTTTACATCATCACACACCGAAAGCCACTTCAAATGATCCATCGAGATGAACATCGTTTTGAATACAGGCGAATAAAAGACAAAATAGTTATTCATGATGCCAACGATATAACCATGGACCGAATCTTTTTTAGTGAGCATGATTTCTACAAACATCCCCTTCGCGTTCATCAACAACTTTCGGAACGATGTCTCGTCGATTTCCGGCACTTCCCCCGAACCAATCTCCTCATCGATCATAGGAAAGGAAAAATTTTTAATGTGCTTAAAAGGAATGTAGCGGTACACTTTTCCCGTGTACAAGACTATGATGTCCGAGTTAGCTTCAATTAATATCCCCGCTTCATATATATTTCCAGTGAGCTCCAGTTCCATATACTGGTCAATATGATTTGATAACAAGTGTTGTCCCCCTTTCTATTTAAATCAATCATATCCAAAAAGCAAATAATGTTTTGTCCCATTTTTGATACTACAGCCTTACCTATCTTTTAAAACGATTGTCTCGTTAGTTCCAATAGTAAAAAGCTGTTATGGAATGAAAGTATTAAACTCAAGAACTATATCAGTCTACAACTGCATGTCCATTCTCCATAAGAAGGCACAACAACTCTTTTTGGTTGCTGTACCTGTAGGTATTTCTTTTAACGTGTGTTTTGAGATGATGCTTTGATTAGGTTCTCAATCCATATTTGCTTGAATGCATTTGAACGAGTACGTCTGCCTCTCCCTAATCCATTTGATGCAGAGCCTTCAAATGAAGAACTACTTTCGTCTGATGAGCTGCTTTCGTCTGATGAGCTGCTTTCTTGTGTTGATCCGTTTGACGCGCCTCCATTTGCAGAACCTTCAGATTTAGCGTTTTCCCCTCCGCTCTCTTCTTTTTCCTCTTTCTCTTCCTCTCTCTTCACAGATAATCCTACGAATTGGACATGGTCAGTTGGCACATAGAATAATTCTTCATGATGCACGACGATAAGGTACGTGTCAGCCACTTCCATCAGAATGCCCTCAACCTTCTCAGGTCCTCCACCACTAACTGATACCCAGTTGTGGACTAACCGAGTTAATAGGCCATTAAGTGTATCTGTACCGTTATATACAAATTCAGGCAAGAATTCAGTGAACGATTGTTCCACCAATGTTACACTTTTAATATGGGAAATCGGGTATAAAACAAGACCTTCTTTCTCCGTGGATAACACTAAAAATTCCTCTTTCACATCAATAACCCGGCCAATTTTTGATGCCGGACCGCCGCCATTCACTTGAATGCAGCTAGTTTGAAGTGATTTTAGCACTGCTAAAAAATTTGCTGGATATACAAGTTCTTCGTCGTTGATCGGCAAAAAATCAACCTGAGCTTTCTTCGCATTCGCGACAACGATTTTCAAATGCTCGATGGCGAAATACACGATTTGATTTTGTTCTTGATTTTGTTCTTGATTTTTTTCTTGATTTTGTCCTGTTTGAATGACGATATAATCGCTTAACACTGCTAAAAGCTTGCCTTCTCTAGATTCAGGCCCGCCTTTAAACACCTTCACAAATTTCCCTGTTAAAGCTTCAAGGTACGGTAAACCAACAGTCTCTTCCATTTTTCCTTTAGCCTCCAATAGTTATTTATACTTTAGTGATATCCGTACTGCATATATATGCGCCTTCTTTCTAATACGGACTCTGCTAATCACCCATTTTGTAGTAAATCGTCGTACGCCTAGAAAACTCATTTGGAGAATCACTTTTTCCAGTCTATTCAAATTGTGAAAAAAGGCCTTACTTTTTGATGAAAAAACTCCGGAATTTTTTCCGAAGTTCCGTTCATCATTTTGAAATGGGCATTCGGGCACTCGTTTTACCGTTCAAGGCTGTATGTAGAGGTGAAGCATCATAATGAAAAACGCATAAACCCAACACATTTCAGATTGACTCCTTATAAATTTTGTTAGTTTAACGAATGATAAGTCAAAGGAGTGATAAATTTGAAAGTGGAAGGTATTTATACATATTTATGTGAAAATTGTTCAACACTGTTTGGAGTAGTATCTCGGTTTTCTGTTTTGGAAGATAAAATTGAGACACTGACATGCCCCAAGTGTTCTAAGAAAGAAGCAGCTTGTATTGGAGAAGGGCATATAAATTACTTGAATTATGAAAAAAGGGATGAAATCATAACGAACGATACCGATGAGTCACAACTACCTGAACTATTAACAGTAGAGCATGTGGCAGATTATTTAAATGTTAGTGAAAGAACTGCTGATGAATACATGGGAAATCCCGATTTTCCTTTAATTCGTTTAAAAAGGTCCAAGAGGGTTTTCAGGGATGACTTTTTCGACTGGTTACAGTCAAAGAAGGAATAAAACAAGAAGAAGTCGCTTGGATATTGTAGGACTAATAGGATGGGGTATTAAAAAGAGTGAGGTTGACGAATTAGCTGAGATCCTCAAAAAAGGATTCAATGTAAAAAACGATTCCTAGAAATTAATTCAGAATTTGATTAAATACACACAGCTGCTTTTTGAATAGCATCTGCAACACGTTTATTTAATATAATGCCTGCACAGGTACTTGTTTTGTTGGTTATATCAAACCAGAGTATAAGCAGGGTCATGATATGCAGCTGCATCATCATGATGACCTTTGTACAAAGATAAAAACGACCTGCAGATCCATATACCTCGCTGCTAAAAATGAATTACATGATATACCAACCTGAGAAATCAATAACCAGGGAAGCAAGGATTTTCCAATCATCCACTCCTTTTGCACTAAACCTTTAAACGATTTTAATTTCCCACCCCCTTCGCCACTGTTCTAGTTACATAGAACAAAATTACACCAAAAAATGTCAAAGGTATTATGAAATAGTAAAATATACTATTCTTTTAAAGGTAAATTAAATATAATAGAGTAAGTGGTAACAAAAAGAGGAAGGAAGTATTATATGAGACATGAAAAAAAGAAGAAAAAGAAACGGACATGGCTGAAAGTAGCCGGGATAATTGTCCTACTTTTTATACTAGTAGGGGGAGCTTTTGCCTACTCCGTTTGGAATTCTCTAACAAAAACCGTTGACACGATGCATACACCCATAGACCGTACCACGGATAAACGAACGAAAGACCTTGCACTATCAGATCAGGAGCCCTTCTCGATGCTCATGCTCGGAGTTGATGAACGTGATGGTGATAAAGGCCGTTCAGATACAATGATCGTCCTGACAGTCAATCCACAAAAGAAATCGGTCAAAATGTTAAGTATTCCACGTGATACACGGACCGAGATCGTCGGTCATGGCACACAGGATAAAATCAACCATGCATTTGCATTCGGCGGCGCGAAAATGTCCATGGATACCGTTGAAAACTTCCTTGATATCCCGATTGACTATTATATGAAGATCAATATGGAGGGCTTTAAGGATATCGTTGACGCAGTCGGCGGCGTGACCGTGCAAAACGATTTGGACTTCACATCTGATGGCATTCATTTTGCAAAAGGTACGCATACTCTTACTGGGAAAGAAGCCCTTGCCTATTCAAGAATGAGACATGATGATCCGAGTGGTGATTTCGGCCGTCAATCCAGACAACGTTCCATTATCGAAGCCGTCATTAAAAAAGGAGCGAGCGTTTCCTCTCTGACGAAATACGATGAAGTCTTCGATGCACTCGGTAATAATATCCAGACGAATTTGACGTTTGATGACATGATGGACATCCAAAAGAACTATAGGGATGCAAGCAAAAGCATTACCCAATCATCCATAAATGGCAGCGGAACGAAAATCGACGGAATCTACTATTATATTGTGTCGGATGAAGAAAAAGAAAAGGTTCAATTCGAATTAAAAGAACAATTATCCATAAAATAAGAAAAAATGAAAGAGCTGTCCGGACCCGCATCCTGACAGCTTTTTCATTTTCTCCGTCCAATATTCTGACAAAAAACGAACACCAATTGTAGAGATTTGTTGGAATTTTTGTTGTTTATTAGGCATAAAAAGACGGTATAATCTAATATGAGCTGAAAATTCCATCTTCCCCTTGCCCCTTTCATCACTTGTCACTATTATTCTTTGGACCCGGAATTCCATCAACCATCATTCATCAACTATAATAAATAATCCTAAACAAAAGGAGTGGATTTGTATGAAAATCAAAGCAGGCAGCTGGGCTATGCTAAGCACACAGGACAAAATGTTTATTCTGAAAGCCATCAGTGATCGTTCAAGAATGAAATATGTTTCATGAGAAGTAGATCTTTTCGGCATTACACGAGAGCATCGCCTCTCCCTTTTCAATAAAACGAACTTGAGCCTGAAAAAGGAGAGGAATCTATTTTAAACTGATATCCCTTAACAAACAGCATTCGCCTTTTTCTTTGACGCCATAGCAATTTTGTTAAATATAAACACCCCAATGCGAGAATTGAAGACCTGTGTAACTGGAACTTCATAGGCCGTTTTATGCTGCCTTCCAACCTTATCCAGAATCCAGTTCTTCACTTTCTTAAGATTCGGCCTACATCATACTGAAAGGACTCCACATCCATATGCTGTAAAAATACATGTGACCGATTTTGCACATAATCTGCCCGATTCGGAAACCGCTGCTTCATTTCAGAACTTAACAATTCCCAGGATTTCCCGAACTCCGCTTGACTTTCATACTCATAAAAATCTTCAACTACGCTTTTTGATCCGCTGGGAAAAAGAAAAATGATACAGGATCCTACAGCTAAAACCATGAGAACTGCCGCCAATACTCCTATTGGAATCTCACTTTGTCTCATCACCCTCATCACCCTCACAGGTTATCATTCATTTATATATATAGGGGAAAGCCATAAAAAAGAAGCATGTTGTTAGACATGCTCCTTAAGTATATGTATCTGAAATGATTTCTTAGATTCATTGACGCCTTCTCCATCGATAAAAGAAAAGAAGGTGACGATCGCCCATAAAACGAGCAAAATGGGGACGAAGTATCTACGGATCATATACTATCAGGTTGTTCAATGATCCCGCTTAATTTCTCCTTAATCTCTTCCACAAGTTCATTTACAGAAACATCTTGTCCAGACTCACCCTTGGCAAAAGTGTCTTTTAAAATATCAAAAAAATCCATTAGAAATTTCCACTCCAATATATAATTGAGCCACCATTTCATACTGTTGTCCTAATCCTTTTTTCAAAAATAAGGAATATAGCTCATTTATTTGATAATCACATATATAGTTGGGATTGGCAAGCGGAATCTACTATATTATCAGAAAAGTAACTAAAAATTAACATTCCCTTAATATTAAAGGGAAGGATTACTAATAGTTATTATATGTGACCAAAAAAAGGCCGATTCATCAGCCCCTTCGAAACCACATATTATATTTGCCCCATAAAATAAGTCATTAATGAAATTAAAACTAATGTAATGGTAATATAAGTCCCAATAAAAATTTTCTTGCTTCTCTGTTTCTTTTTATAAACTTCCTCAAACGTAATGAATTTGTTTTTTGTCATCAAATAATCTCCTTATATTTTGATGGCAGCTATCTGACATCGCCTTAAGCGAAGTCCCTTTGCTTGATATAGTGTAGTAT
>NZ_JBHXAS010000036.1:0-42190 GCF_042727425.1 Peribacillus sp. NPDC060253 | reverse complement strand
TTGTATTATTATATATTTATTGCTATTAGATAGTAACGACTTCCGCTACATAAAAAATATCCTTTATTAAAAACGGAGGTGATTGTGTTGAGTTTTTTTAAAAAACTTTTAGGACAAGAGTATGTTTCACCAGAAGAAAAAGAAAAGGCACTTATAATCAAAGAGGAGAAACGTCAACAAAGAGAAGTGGAATATCAGATCGCCCAACAGCAAAAAAAGAAAAAGCAAGCTGCTGACATGCAATTAATTGAGAAATATTTCGGAAAGAGTGCTGTTTTTTTCAATAGGGTAGGTTTTTCTCTCTATAAAAGTACAATTATCCATTTTGAAAAATATATTAAATCCCCCGATGAGGAAGTTTTAATAGCTATACCTGCTGAGTATGATAAAACGAAAAAAAGAGAAATCAAGGGCATGCTTATTGCAACCAGCCACAGACTTATATTTGTTACTAATGGAATAGGTCACGGTGAGTTCACCGAAGCTTTCGATTATCGAAAAATGAATGGCATTTCATTAGCTCCGGATGGGTTTGCTCAAAAAGAGTTATTAATCGATTATGGACGAACCCGCAAAATCTTTGACGACATAGCAAACGACGATCAACTCAAACAGTTTCTCAAAGTTGTTAGAAGTAAAATGAACGAGTCAAAACGGGTTACTGGAATAAGCAAAGCTAAAAATAAAGCAGCCGCACATTCAGATGATAAGTATGAGAAGCTTGCTCAAATTGCTAAATTAAGTGATCAGGGCGTGCTAACTGAAGAAGAATTTGAAATAGAAAAACAAAAGATTTTAAACTCATGAGGTGAAAATTTTGAAGTTTATTAAATGGATTATGATTGTTATTGCTCTATTTATAATTTTATCTACTATTATCACTACCCCTTTTGCTTGGATAGGTCTAATAATTTTCTTGTTTGGTATTTACCAAATGATTCAACGTAGTAAAGGAAGAGTGACGTTTTCAAAACCTGGATGGATAGTTTTAGCAGGATTCTTACTTAGTTGCATACTATCTATGATTTTTGTAGAACCAGTAAAAGAAACCGTACCTAAAGAAAAGAAGGAAATTACTCTTAAACAAGAGCAAAAAGAAGCTGAACGTTTGGCGGAAGAACAAAAGAAGAAGGAAGAAGCTGCTCGATTAGCTGAGGAACAAAAGAAAAAGAAAGAAGCTGTTCGATTAGCTGAAGAACAAAAGGAAAAGGAGGAAGCTGCTCGATTAGCTGAGGAACAAAAGAAAAAGGAAGAAGCTGCTCGATTAGCTGAAGAGCAAAAGAAAAAGGAAGAAGCTGCTCGATTAGCTGAGGAACAAAAGAAAAAGGAAGAAGCTGCTCAATTAGCTGAGGAACAAAAGAAAAAGGAAGAAGCTGCTCGATTAGCTGAAGAAAAAAAGGAACAAGAGGCGGTCACCAGGGTTTATTATGAGAACTGTGATGCCGTACGATCCGCCGGTGCAGCGCCTGTATATGAAGGGAATCCTGGTTACGGCAAGCACCTAGACCGTGATGGTGATGGAATTGGTTGTGATAAGTAAAGTAAGCCTGAGAGGACTAGTAGATAGTCCTCTTTCTTTTATTAAAAGGCTCTGTTAAAGATTAGTGTTGATTTTCTTATTGGACCAAGTCGATTAAAATATTTGATAAACAATAAACATATTTTCGTCACATACTACAATACTGGACGATAACTTACTTTCGATTTTCACAAGGAGGAACAGAGATGGCAATGTATGTTTATAAGGATGACGGTCGAACAGAGAAATTATTAGCAAAAAACGCGCAGAGGCAGGACAAGGGAATTCGCTATTACTGTCCAAATCCCAAATGTAACGCCCATATGCATATATCGAATATTGATGGAGTATCCGCATCATATTTTCGTGCAAGTTCTTCTCATAGGCATATAGAAGGCTGTCCATATGGAACTTCAAATGGATTTAATCCAAATAATTATAATGAAGATAAATTCGAATTTGACAATGCATTACTAGCATTAATGATGCCAAGCAAGCCGCAGACTAAAAAAGAAACTCCTGGAGAACATGGAAATGGTACAACAACATCAAAGCCAATACGAACAATTCGTCAGATATATTCAATGTGTAAGAATTGTGACTATTCTGATACATATAACGGTTTATCAATTGGTAAAATGCTACTGGATAACAGAAGCATTCACATGTACCCTAAAGGTGTTTTCGGTTGGAGAATCATTGAAGCCAAATGTAAAAGGCCACATTTCTATAACTCTACTAAAATGGAAATTTCGCTGATTGCTTCTACTGATGGAGAGGAATACACTTTTATTTTAAATTTTGACGATGAAGTGTTGTTTAAGGAAATAAAGAACGATATTTTTCCAAACAAAGAGTACCTTATAGTTGTTGCAGGGCAATGGAGTTCTTCGGGAACTTTTAATGTATTTTATACTAAGTTTTCGAGTAAAAAACAGTTAGCGATTATAAAATAGATTAGTGAAATCCATATTTTTTATCATATATACATAAAAGTGTAGTATTTATTCCTTAGCAGAGAATGAGAAGTGGCAATATGGTTGAGCCAGTTAATCCACGGTTATGTAGGAAATCAAAAATCAACGGGACATCTACGAACAGAACGAAAAAAATTAAAGGATTTGTGCGCAAATAAATTGAATTTCACCCTGAATAGGATAGAGTCTTAGATTGCAGAAAAAGAAAGCATATTAGTAAAAGGTTTTAAAACAGATCGAAGCAGATACAATAATTTGTTTGAAAAGCAGATGAGCATTGCTATAGATAATTTCGAGTTTTTGTATTAAAAAGAAGTACTAAGAAAAAGGGGACAAAAGGAAGGTAATTTTGTCCTCCGTTTTGTCCTCTTCTTTTATTTGTCTCATGTAATATCATTTAGTCGAATCTTGGCAAAAGCCTCATATGAAGAACTTTTTTATAACCTATTTCTTTCTATTATATAAAAAAATGAATGGGTGGCATGATGTAATAGGGTTTTAAATCCCTTGATATAAAGGGGTTTAACGAGTTTTTAGAAATTAATGCTCACCTATTTGCTCACCTAACATGTGAATATTTTTAAAGATGAAGGTCTTTCATCAGTTTACTGAACTGATGGGAGGCCTTTTCTTCCATGCTGTCAGTCATATGAGCATAGATGTTCATAGTTGTGATGCTGCGAGAAGAATTTCTCTTCATTATTCTTTTATAGTGTTTACTGGAAAGGTGCTAAATGACCTTTTTAATCGTGAAGGATTAGATGTGGATCTAAACGCTCTGGAGGCACTTTTCTACAATATATCAAATGAGAACAAGGCAGTTGATAGACCTTTATTAGAGCTGGAACAGTTACTTGAAGTGAATGATTCAAATCGTAACAGATTATATGTAGAATATGAACCTACACAAACTATTAGTGCTCTATATCACAATGGGGAATTGTATTTAACCCCTGCTTACATTAACGAGAGTTTAGGGGTAAATGCAAAACAAATTCGATCTGCCTGGTTGAAAAGAAATGTCACAGTCACTTTCATAAAATATGGATAAATTTTAGATTATATGGAAAAAGCTTATCACTTTCTCTGTGTTGATTGACTATTGACTTGCTGAAACATATCGTTAATGTGAAGAAAAATAGAAGAAGGCGATTGTACATGAAAACTGCTATAGGCATGATATTAGAGGAACGAATATAGCGATTGAATTTGTACAAGAGGATGGTGACGTCCTAACAGCACATGAATTTCCGACCTAAGTAAAATACCAGGTTGTGCTAACAACTTGGGTGTATCGTGTGTAAAAGAAATCAATGCAACAGTTCCCAACCATTACAGGAATCGGCATAGGTACTCCGGCTCTGCCAGATTAGAAACAAGTGAAGGTACTAAATCCACACAATCTAAATCGTGGCGTGGTTATCCTATAGTACAAAATATTGATAGCGCTTTCCTAATGCCGATCCATGCAGTTCAAATATTAAATCCTAAGCTGTTCCTATTAGGCGGTGGTGCCATCATCGAACAGCCAGCATTTTATTAATGGCTAGTAGAAAATGACCAATTACCTTTTACACCAAGATGGCTAATTACTGAAGATAGAAAAAGCGTCATGGTACATTGACGGGAATAAAGAGTGCTGCGGCTACTATCCTGTCGAAGGATTGAGATATAGGAGGGAAAAACAAAATGGAATTTAAGACTACTGCGCATATTATTTCTCACTCCCACTGGGATCGGGAATGGTATATGCCTTTTGAAAAGCATCGTTACTACTTAGTGAAGTTGATGGATACACTTATCGATTTGTTTGAAAAGGGGGAAGATTTTCAGAGCTTTCACTTGGATGGACAAATGATTATTTTGGAAGATTATTTCCAAATTCGTCCAGATAAAAAAGAATTGATTAAGAAGCTAATACAAGAAAAAAAGCTTCATATTGGTCCGTGGTATGTGTTACAGGACGCATTTTTAACAAGCTCGGAAGCGAATGTCAGAAATATGTTGTATGGATTACAAGCTGCAAAGGAATACGGTGCTGTGTCAAAGGTAGGGTACTTCCCAGATACATTTGGCATTTACGGGCAAGCACCTCAATTGCTTCAGCAAGCTAATATTAAAACTGCTGCGTTTGGGAGAGGTGTAAAACCAACTGGATTTAATAATATGGTGAGCGATGCGAAAACATTTGAATCGCCATTTTCAGAACTTAAGTGGGAGTCGCCAGATGGCTCGGCAGTGCTTGGTGTGTTGTTTGCAAATTGGTATTCCAACGGCAATGAAGTACCAGTTGATAGAGAGAGTGCGAAAAAGTATTGGGAAACAAAACTAGCTGATGCTAAGAAATATTCTTCAACATCAAATCTTCTTTTCATGAATGGTTGTGATCATCAGCCAATTCAAGTGGATATAGGAGAAGCAATCAAGGTGGCTGAAGAACTTTTTCCGGATATCACGTTTGTACACTCTAATTTTGATGATTATATGGAAGTACTTCAGGAATCATTACCAGAACAACTTCAGACGATTACGGGTGAACTGCGGAATCAACGTACAGATGGGTGGTCAACTCTTGTAAATACAGCCTCTGCCCGTATCTATCTAAAGCAGATGAATCAAGAGTGTCAAACACTTTTAGAAAAGGTGGCTGAGCCACTTTCTGTGTTTTCATATTTTCTTGGTCATGAATATCCACGTGATTATTTACGATATGCTTGGAAAACTCTGATGGAAAACCATCCTCATGACAGTATTTGCGGTTGTAGTGTCGATGAAGTACATCGAGAAATGGTAACTCGTTTTGAGAAGGTTCAGCAGACGGCATCAACTATTATCGAGGAAAAGGCCAATGAAGTTGTATCTCATATTTCAACGAAACAAAGTGTTGTTGATGAGGATATGATTCCAGTTGTTGTTTTTAACACATCAGGAAATACGCGAGATGTGGTTATCGAAAAAGAAGTTGAACTAGAAAAAGTCTATTTTTCAGATATGCCTTTTTCAGAGATTCCAGATTTCCTTGGTTCGAAGGATTTACCTGATATTAATTTGGTTGATAAAAGTGGTACGGAACATGATTGTAAAACAAAGGACCTTGGTACCCGTTTTGGATATGAGTTACCAGGAGATGGTTTCCGACGTCCTTATTATGCAAGAATTATCAAATTAACATTCCTAGCTCAATCTCTTCCGGGCTATGGATATAAAACATTTTATATCAAACCGGCACCGGCCAAGGAAACGAAGTTGAATGAACAGCCATCGATTAATCAATGTGCTCGTGAATTGGAGAATGAATTTGTTCATTTGTTTGTTCATGAAAATGGTTCGTATACATTGACTGACAAACAGACTGGGAAAGTATTCGAAAATCTAGGAATCTATGAAAATAGCGGGGACATTGGTAACGAATATATGTTTAGGAAGCCAACTGGTGAAGTTCCACTTACTACGAAAGATTTGAAAGCGGAGATAAGAGTAGTTGAAGACCATTCATTACGTTCCGTTATGGAACTTGTTCATGAGTGGGAGATTCCAAAAGAGGCCGATGAAAAGTTTCAACGAGAAAAGGAACGATTAGTTTGGCATAAGGACCGGCTATCAGGTCGATCTTCTGAAAATGTAACAATTCGTTTAACTACACATATTCAGTTAGATCAAAAAGCGAAGGGGCCATCTGTTAAGGTTACAATTGAAAATCAAGCAAAGGATCATCGTCTACGCGTTCTTTTTCCAACTAATCTAAGTACGAATGAACACTATGCAGACAGTGTTTTTGAAGTGGCAAAACGTCCTAATATACCTGAAAGAGAGTGGGACAATCCTAGTTTCGATCATCACCAACAGGCTTTTGTAAGTGTAACAGATGGAAAGCATGGGATGACAATTGCGAATAAAGGATTACATGAGTATGAAATCCTTGAGGAACAACAAACAATAGCCGTTACGATTCTACGTTCAACTTCTGAGTTAGGGGATTGGGGTCTATTTCCGACACCAGACGCTCAATGTATTGGAACGTACCAAGCAGAATGGATGGTTATCCCTCACAAAGGTACAGTGGTTGAGTCAGAAGTATTCAAAGAGGCGTATGACTTCCAAGTGCCTGTGATTGCTGTACAAACAGATGTACATGAAGGGTTACTTCCAACCGAAAAGACATTTTTTACTTGGGAAGGTAAATCGTTAGCAATCTCTTCTATCAAGTTAGCGGAGGAAAGAGATGATGTAATTGCTCGATGGTTTAACACATCTGAAAAAGAAACAATGGTAATTGCTCAACCAATGCAAGGTACAAATAGCTATAAGAGTACTATCGTTGAGAATGTGAAAGAGCCGTTTGAAAATACGCAAATTCAAGAAAAAGTAAAACCGTTTGAAATTATTAGCCTTGGTTGGCAAGTGAAGGAGTGAAGGTAATGAACACTGAGAAAACAATCCCACAATCACTATCTTATTTAATCGAAAAGGTGAAGAAGAATTTTCCTGAAGATAAAAAGCTTCAGGAAATGTTTGAACAATGTTTTGTTAATACGTATGTAACAACACTAAAGCCACAAGAAGATGGATCAACATTTGTCATTACTGGTGATATTCCAGCTATGTGGTTAAGAGATTCAGCTGCCCAAGTACGTCCATATTTACTTGCTGCTGAAGAGGATGAAGAAATGGCGAAATTAATTGAAGGTGTTGTTCGTCGTCAAATGAACTATATCGTTCATGACCCATATGCAAATGCATTCAATGAAACCGCTAATGGAAAAGGCCATCAAGATGATAAAACTGATATGTCCCCAATGACATGGGAACGTAAATATGAAATTGACTCACTTTGCTATCCAATTCAGCTTTCTTATCTTTTGTGGAAATCAACTGGAAGAACGGCCTACTTTGATGACACATTTGTAAAAGCATTGAACAAGATTTTGCATGTCTGGAAAGTGGAACAAAATCATGAGGATGAATCATCATATAGCTTTGAAAGAATGGATGTAAGACAATCAGATACTCTGAACAGGGATGGGAAAGGATCTAAAACTGTGAGAACAGGAATGACTTGGAGTGGATTTAGACCAAGTGATGATGCTTGTTTATATGGTTATTTAGTACCTGCAAATATGTTTGCGGTAGTAGTACTAGGTTATGCATCAGAGATTTGTAGAGAAGTGTTAAAGGATGAAAGTCTTGCAAAGCAATGTGAGCAACTAGCTTCAGAGATAAAAGCAGGAATAGAAGAACATGCAGTGTTAGAACATCCGATTTATGGAGATTTATATGTCTATGAAACGGATGGAATGGGAAGATATCATCTTATGGATGATGCGAACATCCCTAGTTTACTAGCAGCTCCTTATCTGGGCTGGTGCCAATTTGATGATAAAACCTATCAGAATACTCGCCGCTTTTTATTAAGTAGAGATAATCCTTACTTTTATGAAGGAAAAGTGGCCAATGGAATTGGGAGTCCTCATACACCCGATCATTATATATGGCATATTGCATTAGCAATTGAGGGGATGACATCTACAGATGCTTCTGATAAAAAGAGAATTTTGGAAGAGATGAAGCAATCAGATGGAGGAACTGGATTTATGCATGAGGGCTTTAATGCAGACCAACCAGAAGAATTTACGAGAGAGTGGTTCTCTTGGGCGAATTCGATGTTTAGTGAATTTGTATTAAGTTTATGTGGTTTTGCAGTTAAAGGTAGTCCGCTTTATAAAAAGCTACAAGAAAAATAATATCTAAGTTAAGACACAGTACCGCATCTTGGTTGTTACAGAGGATAGATAAAATAACCTTACTAATAGGGGTGGGAATTTGTTGAAAATAAGATATGGTCTTGTCACTACGTTCTTAGGTTTGCTTTTAGTTTGTGTACTTCCGATTACGGGCTTTGCAAAACAGCCGGAATCATCTTATTGGTATCCTGATACATTATTAAAGTGGAGTCCAGAAAATGATTCTGATGCTGTATATAACAAAAGTACTGTTCCATTAGCTGATAGAGAAGTTGTTTTCAATGTGAATGAAACATCTCAGTCAGAAGCTAAATTGGTTGCCTTATCGGCATTAAATCCCAACACAAGCGGGGTTCCATCTCAAGGCGGAAATAAATTTTTTGCAAATACATTTAGCTACTGGCAGTATGTTGATTTAATGGTGTATTGGGCGGGTTCTGCTGGAGAAGGAATCATTACTCCTCCAAGTGCTGATGTGATTGATGCTTCTCATAAAAATGGCGTTCCAATCTTAGGTACTATTTTCTTTCCTCCAATAACGTACGGAGGACAAGAAAAATGGGTAGACCAAATGATTACACAGCGAGAGGATGGTTCATTTCCTGCTGCTGACAAACTTTTAGAGGTTGCTAAATATTACGGATTTGACGGCTGGTTTATCAACCAAGAAACAGCAGGTGGAAATAATGAAACTGCACAAAAAACGAAAAAGTTTTTAAAATATCTACAAGACAATAAGCAAGAAGACATGCACATTATGTGGTATGACTCAATGGTAGAAAACGGATCAATTAACTGGCAAAATCACTTAACAGATCGTAATAAAATGTTCTTACAAGATGATAATGACAGAATTTCCGACAGTATGTTTTTAAATTTCTGGTGGACGAATCAACAATCTTCTCATGATAAGGCATTGGAAATTGGTAGAAGTCCATATGACCTATATACGGGCATTGATGTAGAAGCAAATGGAACAAAGACAAACATTCCTTGGAATGGCATTTTCCCTGAAGGACAAAAACCTTTGACTTCCTTAGGGATTTACCGTCCAGACTGGGCTTTTAAAACAACTGAAACAATGGAAGCGTTCTATCAGAAAGAACAAGAATTCTGGACTGGAAAAGCTGGGGATCCCCGCAAGACTGGTGAAAATGGAAACTGGAAAGGGATGGCTCACTATTTTACTGCAAAAACGGTAATTCAAGAGCTTCCGTTTGTAACGCATTTTAATACAGGTAGTGGGAAATTCTTTGCAGTAGATGGTTCTACACAAAGTATAGAAGAATGGAATAACCGTAGTTTACAAGATATTTTACCAACATGGCGCTGGTTAAAGGATAGCAAAGGGGAGCCTCTAAATGTTGATTTCGATTGGGATACAGCATTTTACGGTGGTAGCTCTTTGAAGGTTTCTGGTAACCTAACGAAAAAAAATGCGACACATGTGAAGCTTTATAAAACGAATCTACCAGTTGAAAAGGATACTGAGATCTCTGTAACCTACAAAACAGATGTGAAAAAGCCTAACATGAAGCTTGGTGTAAGTTTTGTGGATCAACCTGATGATTTTGTGTTTTTTGATGTGAAGAAAAAGAGTCGAGATCAATGGATGGAAGAAACATTTAAATTAAACAAATATAAGGGAAAAGAAATTGCAACTATTTCTCTATTCTTCGAGAGTGATGAAGCAATAAAAGATTATCAAATCAACATCGGAGAAATTAAAGTTACAAATAAACATAACGATAAAGAGGTCCCAGCTATACCAACGAAAGCTAAGGTGAAAAATCCGACTTTCTCGAAGGGACTATATGCTGATTTAGATTTATCATGGGAGTCAGTGGAAGGTGATATTCAGCATTATGAAATTTATCGCGACCTTCCTAAAGGTAAAAAAGAATTTATCGGAGCAGTTCCAAACGCTGCATACTACATTTCGAATTTACGAAGAAGTGGTAAGGAAACAGCAACTACCCTAGAAATAGTAGCTGTAACTACTGATTTTGTTCGAGGTAAAGCTGCGAAGGTAACGTTTAAATGGCCTGCATACCCACAACCAAAGGCAGACTTTAGCGTAAGTCAAACAGTTGCAGCACCAGGTGAAGAAATCCAGTTTTTTAACAATTCATCTGAAGCGACAGAAGAAGTTGAATGGCAGATTGAAGGTGGTACACCTTTAGAAAGTAATGAGAATAATCCAGTTGTAAGGTATGAAGAAGAAGGAGTGTACTCAGTTACCCTAATCGCTAAAAATAGCGAAGGAGAGGATGTCCTTACAAAAGAAGGCTTTATTACAATTTCAAAGGATGCAAAAAACATTACTAACGTTGCACTGAACAAAACTGCAACTGCTAGTGGACAATGCGCCCCCTCTGAAGGACCAAAGTACGCGATTGATGGAATCGTGACGAATAATAGTAAATGGTGTGCAGTTGGTGCAAATCATTGGTTAGAAGTCGATTTCGGTGAGGCGTTTCATCTATCAAAGTTTGTTGTCAAACATGCTGAAGCGGGTGGAGAGCCAGCAGCCTTTAATACGAGGGCATTCACGATCGAGGTAAGTCTTGACGGTGAAAATTGGACGAACGCAGTAACTGTCACAAATAATACAGATGCTATCTCAGAACATGCCATTACAACGACAGAAGCTCGATATATTCGCTTTTCTGTCCAACAACCAACACAAGGTGGAGATCAAGCAATTAGAATATTTGAAGTCGAAGCATATGGATATTAAGTAATATGATAATCGGAAAGGGGGAAAAACCCCTTTCCGATTATCATATTGGTAGGGGATGAAAAACATGGGGAGAATGTTACAAGAAGTAAGTGAATGGATCGTTAGGTTAGTATGGACGAATATTCTTTGGTTTGTATTTATTGTGGCTGGATTAGGTGTTTTTGGGATTATGCCGGCGACTGTTGCTTTATTTGCTGTTACACGAAAGTGGAAGATGAAGGACCTAGATGTTTCCTTATTGAAAACATTTAAAGAAACCTTTAAAAAAGAGTTTGTCCGTTCAAATTGTATTGGGCTGATATATGCAGTAATTGGCTTTTTTTTATATGTCGATTTAAGAATTGCTGAAAGCATGGAAGGAACGTTTTCCGTTATTCTTTATGTCTTTATTAGCTTTATCATTCTTTTATATTTGAATGCTATTGTTCACTTTTTCCCTTTGTATGTACATTATCATTACTCACTAAAGGATTACATAAAACAATCATTTATTATTTCACTTATTAGTCCTTTTTCTACATCAATGATTTGTATTGGTTTGTTTTTTATTGGCTATTTAATCACGAATATGCCGGGACTTATACCATTTATTTCAGGTGTACTTCCTGCATATTGGATTATGAATGTCTGTATAAAAAGGTTTAAAACTCTAGAAGAACAGCAATCACAAGTAAATAAACATATGAAGATCGAGGAAAGTATAAATTAATATAAAAATGGGGGATTTATATGTTTTTAGTAGAAAGAAAGCTAGAAGCAAGAATACAAGAATTGGCGCAGTACCGCTATCGTGATGGAATTGAGATTGGTCAGTTTAGTACAATTGAGGATGAGGGTGTAGTAGGCACATATCCTCCTATAGAAAAGGGTGAATCGACTTTACAACTAAGAGACCAATGGAAGGGACGAGACCGGTATCTTTGGCTACATGCAGATGTTCAACTCCCGACGGAATGGGCTGATAGAAAAGTAGTTGGTTTATTTGATTTTGGACGTACAGGCGGAGGAAATAATTCTGGATTTGAATCATTATTATTCTTAAATGGAAATCCGTACCAAGGTGTTGATTCTAACCATCAGGAAGTATTTTTTCCACCAACCGAAATAGGAAACACTGTTCAATTAGATTTCAGACTTTGGTCTGGACTTGAAGGTGGTGGAGAGCCAAAGGAGCAAATTTATACACTTGAGATGGCCCAATTGGCTTGGTTAGACGAGGCTGTAGATGATTTATATTATACATCCCTAGCAGCGTGGCAAACAATTAAAGAACTTGGTGATGACCGACCAGAAAAACATGCAATTATAAAAGTGTTGAATCAAGCTTTTATGAAAATAAATTGGAGTAAACCAGGTAATGAAGCATTTTTTAGTAGTTGTGAAATTGCTAGTGTGGAATTAAATAAAAGTCTTAACGAAATCGAAAAACATCACCCTGTGACCATTCATTGTGTTGGTCATACACATATTGATGTTGCATGGCTATGGCGTTTAAAACATACACGTGAAAAGGCTGCTCGATCTTTTTCTACTGTTTTAAGATTAATGGAGCAATATCCGGAATATTATTTTCTCCAAACACAGCCACAGTTATATGAGTATATTAAAGAAGACTACCCAGAAATCTATGAAAATATTAAAAAGCGTGTAAAAGAAGGTCGTTGGGAAACTGAAGGTGCAATGTGGTTAGAAGCAGATTGTAATATTCCTAGCGGGGAATCACTAGTGAGACAAATTTTGTACGGGAAGGAATTCTTTAAAAGGGAATTTGAGGTAGATTGCAAGTATCTATGGCTGCCAGATGTATTTGGGTATTGCTGGGCACTTCCACAAATTTTGAAAAAGTCAGGAATCGATACATTTATGACCACTAAAATAAGTTGGAATCAGTATAATCGTATGCCAAATGATACTTTTAAATGGCGTGGAATTGATGGGACAGAAATCCTAACTCATTTTGTAACCACTCCTGAACCTTGGAATTCGGAAGATTCGTGGTTTTATACATATAATGGGCTGATTACCGCAAAGACTGTAAACGGTGCATGGAATTCATACCGGAATAAAGATGTTAACCAAGATTTACTTCTTTCCTATGGGTATGGTGATGGGGGTGGAGGAGTCAATCGAGAGATGATAGAGCTTCGTCGCAGATTTGAGAATATGCCAGGACTGCCAAAAGTAAAAACGGCAAAAGCTGGAGAGTACTTCCAAAAGTTACACGAAAATATTGAGAATTCAAATGAGTATGTCCACACTTGGGACGGTGAATTGTACCTTGAATACCACAGGGGGACCTATACAAGTCAAGCATATACAAAACGAATGAATCGTAAACTCGAGTTGAGTTATAGGGAGTCGGAATGGTTGTCTGTGTGGAACTCTCTAATGTCATCATGGGCGAAATATCCTAAGCAACAGCTTGATGAAGGTTGGAAGATTATTTTGCGAAATCAATTCCATGATATTATTCCTGGTTCATCCATTAAGGAAGTATATGAAGATGCAAAAGTGGAATATAAACAAGCAGAAGATATACAACTCGAAATTGATCAGAATAATTTCAATGAGTTTATTGAACCTAAACATGGAACGTATACAGTCTTCAATGCAACTAGTTGGCAAGATCAACAAAGTGCATTCATCCCATACGATCAAACGAATGATGTGGTTGGAGGATGGATATCAGGTTCAGGGGAAATTCTAAATAGCCAACGAACTGAAAATGGTTGGTTAGTTGAATTAGAGGAGACCAAACAATTTGGTGCAGTAGAAATTCAATTCAAACAAGATCCTATGGTAGAAAATAAAACACCATTTCTTATTAAGGGAATGTTGTTGGAAACACCTTTTTATCAAGTTGCATGGAATGACTCCCTTCAACTGACTCGAATATTTGATAAGGAAGCTAGGCGTGAAGTACTAGCACAACAGGAAAAAGGAAACATCATTCAAATTTTTGAAGATAAACCATTAGCACACGATGCGTGGGATATTGATTTGTATTACCAAGAAAAAATGGAGGAAATCCGTGAAGTAGTATCAAGTGAAGTTGTTGAAAATGGTCCGCTTCGTATTGTCATCCGGACGAAATGGAAGTATCAAAGTTCTTTGGTTGAACAAGATATGATTTTCTATGCTCAAAATAGACGTATTGATTTTAAAACAAAAGTGGATTGGCATGAGCAACGTAAGTTAATGAAGGTAGCATTCCCAGTTGATATTCGTTCTACCGAAGCAACTTATGATATTCAATTTGGTAATGTTAAGAGACCGACACATTGGAATACGAGCTGGGATATGGCACGATTTGAAACAGTTGGACATCAGTGGGCAGACCTTTCTGAAACAGGGTACGGAGTGAGTTTGTTAAATGATTGCAAATACGGGTATGACATTAAAGACCAAACGATTCGCTTATCCTTGCTAAAAGCAGCAATCCACCCTGATCCAACCGCAGATCAAGGAGAACACGAGTTTACGTATTCACTGCTACCTCATCAGGGAGATTGGAGAGTTGGGCAAACAGTAAAGCAAGCTTGGTTTATAAATAATCGATTGAAAGTAGTGAAAGGTGGATTTTCACCAGCGGAAAGCTCGTTTATGAATGTGAATAACGATCATGTTAAGATCGATGCGATAAAGAAAAAAGAGGGCGATGACGCAGTAATTATTCGCCTTCATGAGTATGAAGGGCGACGCGGAAATGTCTTGATTGAATTCCCAAGAAACGTTAAAAAATGGTATGAAACAAACTTGATGGAACAAGTTGATAGCAAGAAACAAACCGAACAAATCGACTTTGAAATAAAACCGTATGAAATTAAAACAATATTAGTCTATTTTCATGATGAAATAAGATAATACTATTCATCCCTCTGTCGGGCAGTGAATCAACTTCACTTTCCGACAGAAAATACAGTAAAATGGTAGTTGAGTACGTAAATCTGCATGGAAGGAGATAAGGGATGTTCTTTGAGTTAGTAAGTCATCATGGGAGGATATAAAGGATGTTCTTGAGTAATATAATAAGGCGGCTAACGAATAAGGTGTTTAGCAAAATTTTAATCACTTATTCCGTAACGATCCTTCTTACAATGTTTCTGTTACTGCTTGTATTATCACGCTATTATACAGAAGTTATTATCCAGAAAGAAATGGACGCAAGTACAGAAACACTAGAACGGGTTGAATCTTATCTCCAGCAAAAAGATGAGCATGTACAATATGTTATGCAAGAATTATATTTAAAAACAGATCTTATTTATAATGATATTGCATTTGCATTGCAGCATGATTATGATTCATATCTTGCGTATCGACTAGATAAGTACAGTGAAAGCTCTTCATTTATTCCGAACAACCTTAATACATTTTTCCAAGCGTATTTTAGTCAAGACCCTGATATCAATGCAGTGAGTTTAAAAAGTGTAAGCCCTGGTACAGAGTATGAATATATAAATAGCCACTATAGATGGAATAAATATATGGATAAGAGAGAGCAAAAGAAAGGGAATCAGGAAGGTATAACTGTTCATCCTCAAGACTTACAACTTCAGCAAGTTGAGTGGGAGCAAGAAAGGAGTATCTTCAACAATATTCAAATATCTCGTTCCATTAATGATCCTGCGACCCTTAAGAAATTAGGGGATCTGACGGTTTTTTATGATACAGCGGGAATACAAGATGTGATTCGTTTGAGGAAATCACAATTTAAAGGAACAGTCCATATTTTTCAACGTAATGGGGATTATCTTTACTCGTCAGACGATGGTACCATTCCAGTACCATTGAAAGATATACCATTTGAAACGAACTTCAAGAAAATAAAGTGGAAGGGAAAAAACTACTATATTAATACATTGGCTGATGACCACAGGGGCTACTTATATGTAGGTTTCATGCCTGAGGATGATATTAAGAAAATAACGATTGTTCATAGGTATATGTTATTATCTACAGTTTTACTTTCTTGTATAGCAATTGCTGTAACCTATTTTGCGATGAGATCTTATTCTAGAAGAATTAATAAAATAGAAACTGCCATTCACCAAGTTCGAGATGGAAACTTGCAAATTAGAATACCTGATAGTAGAGAAAAAGACGAGTTAACAGCCATATCAGAAAGTTTCAATGATATGTTAGATGATCTAAACATGTATATTAAAGATGTATATGTTTTAAATATCCGCCAAAGAGAGGCTGAAATGAAAGCGCTTCAGTCACAAATTCAGCCGCATTTTCTATATAATACATTGGAAGCTATTCGCATGAAAGCTATAGCTGACGGATCTAAGCCAACTAGTAATATGATTTATAGTTTAGGACAATTATTTCGTTATTCTTTAAGTAGTAAAGAAATCGTTCAAATTTCTGATGAAATCCAACATGTTAAGGAGTACATAGGTCTAAATCAGATTAGATATTCTAACCGCTTACACGTAACGTACGAGATTCCAGAAAATTGTTTAGACGAAAAAATTCTCAAATTTACCCTTCAACCCCTTATTGAAAATTATTTGATTCATGGCTTCCGAAAAGAAACAAATAATAATGAATTACTAATTAAAGTTCAAAGAATTCATCGGGAAATAGAAATAATAATAAAAGACAATGGGAGAGGTATTCCAATAGATAAACTATTGGCTATTCAAACTAAATTATTAGAAGGAACTACCACCTCTGAGGGCTCAATCGGGCTGAGTAATGTTCATCAAAGAATACAATTAAAATACGGACAAAATTATGGAATTCAGATTAGTAGTAATGAAGGAGAAGAAACTATTTTAGAAGTTAGAATTCCAGCAGCTAGGAGGGAACAGATATAACATGTATAACGTATTTTTAGTAGATGATGAACCATTTATTATTGAAGGCATGAGAGCGTTGGTACCTTGGGAAGATTATGGACTAAATGTTGTTGGTGAAGCTTCTAATGGTAGTGAGGCTATTAAAAAGTTAGAAACGTGTCATGTTGATATATTATTAACTGATATAATGATGCCCATAATGGATGGATTAGAGCTAATTAGTACGTTGAAAGAACGTCATCCTAATACAAAATATATCGTTTTATCTGGATACGAAGAATTTGAATATGTGAAAAAGGGTATGAAGCTAGGAATCGAAAATTATCTTTTAAAGCCTGTCAATGAGCAGGAACTCATTTCAACATTGGAAAATAGTATAGAGAAACTTGAGAAATCTACAAATAATGAGGAAGCCTATACTATTTTAAGAGATAATACGATTTGGCGATGTCTTAATCAAGACATCGATGCAAAAGAATGGCGTGAAAGAGTAGAGTTGTATAGTTTGGAGTTCGATGGTCAGAATCTAGCTGTTGTATTAATGCAAATATCAGATGGTGAACATGAAAACTCTTCCTTTTTCAGAAAAAGAGTAGAGGAGTTATTTCAGTCTGTCTGCATTATTAATCCAGATGGCGAACTTATCCTTTTAGTTTCATTTAATTGTGAAGATGGACTTAAGAAAAAACTAGATGAATTGAATATGCTATTTGCTGGATATGTTTCTGGAAAGTATCATATTAATGTTGGATCATTTGTTTGCTCCACAAGTGAATTGTATAAGAGCTATCAACGTGCAAAAGAGTTATCTGGCTATCGATTAGTACTCAAAGAAAGTGGACTCATAACAGATGAATTAACAAAGCAGTATACGCAAGCAAGCCTTTCTACTTCGAATGAATTGGGTGATCTAAAGAGATACATTGTTGGCTCAGAACAAGAAAAGGCTTTTTTGTGGATCAAAGATGCTTTCGATGAGATTAATAAATCTACTAAAAAGGTTGCTCCAACTATTATTAGAGGGTTCGCTATTGAAATAGTTACGTCTATCCAAAAAGATGTATCGTCACATGCAAATGATCAAACAGTAGGTATTGTAAAGCGAATTTTAGAGGCCTATTCAATTGGAATTTTAGTTGACATTCTTATTGATTTTATCGAAGGAATTTTTAGAACATTGGAACAAAAGTCGGAGCATCGAAGTCCTATTATTCAAAGCGTGGTGCAATATATTCAAGCACATTTTTATGAGGAACTTTCTTTGAAAACATTAAGCTATAAATTTCATATAAATTCGATTTACTTAGGACAACTTTTCCAGAAAGAAACTGGCTTAGTATTCTCTGAGTATATTAATCATTTAAGACTCGAAAAAGCAAAACAATTGTTGAGAGGGACACATTTAAAGGCTGGAATAATTGGAAAACAAGTTGGCTATTCGGATTCTGCTTATTTTTATAAACAGTTTAAGAAGGCGGTGGGGATTACACCATCAGCATGGAGAACAATGAATATCAAATCTTGATATCCCGTTATTCGGGATTTTTTTCGTTTTGAGGAGCGTCTCTGATCCTAAAAGAATCAAAAAATGATAAAAAATGCTGTATTAACTATCGAATGTTTAATAAGTACAGTAAATCTAAATATTGTTAACTTTATACATTTTTGACTTTTTCTTATTATATATATGTAAGGGTTTTCAATATAAGGGAGGAGGGGCTTTGTGAATCGTATCAAGAGTTTTTTCCAAGATGTTTATAAGAATCGAGTGTGGCTCCTCATGGTTTTACCAGGGACCATTTGGCTATTGTTATTTTCATATCTTCCGATGTTTGGAACTGTCATTGCCTTTAAAAATTTCCGATATGATCCGAATGGTTTTTTTGCAAGTATCCTAAATAGTGAGTGGGTTGGCTTTGAAAACTTCAAGTTTTTATTTAATACAAATGACGCCTGGATCATTACAAGAAATACGGTTCTATATAATTTAGTCTTTATCGTTGTAGGGCTTGTATTAGCAGTGTTTGTAGCGATTGTTCTAAATGAGCTCGCAAATAAGAGGTTATCTAAAATTTACCAAACAGGGATGCTGTTTCCACACTTCTTATCATGGGTTGTTGTTAGTTATTTCGTATTCACGTTTCTAAGCGTGGATAGAGGTCTACTTAATAATATACTTCTATGGTTTGGAGTAGAAGACCCTATATCGTGGTATAACGAAGCAAAATATTGGCCTTTTATTATCGTTCTAACAAGTATGTGGAAGGGCGTTGGTTATGGAAGTATTGTTTATTTAGCAGCTATAGTTGGGATTGATAAAAACTATTACGAAGCCGCTATGATAGATGGTGCGAATAAGTGGCAACAAATTCGTAATATTACGATTCCGATGATAACACCGCTCATTGTTATTTTAACCATTTTAAACGTTGGTAGAATTTTTAGTGCAGACTTTGGTCTGTTTTTTCAGGTTCCTCGTGATTCAGGTCCGTTATATTCAGTAACAAACGTTATAGATACTTATGTATACCGAGGGATAACGACAATGGGGGACATTAGTATGAGTACTGCCGCTGGTCTTTACCAATCAATTGTAGGCTTTGCATTAGTAATGCTGACAAATTATCTTGTTCAGAAAGTTGATAAAGAATATGCCCTATTTTAAAAAATCGAGAGAGAAAGGAGAGTGGCCGCAGTTTTGTGGCAAATTACAATGATAACAAATCAAAATAGCTCTCAACCTACTCCATTACCATTAAATAAAGGGAATGCTCAAAACCAAGTGAATCAACCAAACAAGAAAAGTAAGCGTAAGAAAAAGTACACACCACATGGTCTAAGTGGGTTTCCTAATCTTATAATGAATATTTTGTTTGGAACATTTTCTATAATGTGTATCTTTCCATTTCTATATGTAATCGTCATCTCTTTAACTGATGAGAAAACCTTAGCGCGAAATGGATATCAGCTGTTACCTGAAATATGGAGTTTTGAAGCATATCGATACTTGTGGCAAATGAAGGATCAATTACTACAATCTTATACTATAACGATAGTAGTAACGGTGCTTGGTACACTTGTCAGTGTAATAATGATTTCTTTATATGCCTATGCTATTTCTAGAAAGCAATTCAAATATCGCGGTTTCTTTACTTTTATTGCATTCTTCACAATGCTTTTTAGTGGAGGACTAGTTCCTTTCTATATAGTAGCAACACAGTTTTTACATCTACGTAACTCTATTTGGGCATTGATCTTACCACTTGCAATGAATGCATTCTACATTCTAATTATGAGAACCTTTTTCCAAAGGTCTGTACCAGAATCCATTTTGGAATCGGCTAGAATTGATGGAGCAAGTGAATTAAGAATATTCGTGAAAATTGTTGTTCCACTTTCATTACCAGGTCTTGCAACTATTGCCCTTTTTAGTACATTGGGTTACTGGAATGATTGGTTTAATGCACTGTTATTCATTGATGAATCGCACTTAGTGCCACTACAGTCAATGCTGATGAAGATTGAAAACAACATAGAATTTTTAAGGCAAAATTCGTTAGCTGGCGGTATACAAAATGATTTATTAAGTGCTGTACCTCAAGATGCTGCAAAAATGGCAATGGTTGTTATTTCAACCTTGCCGATAGCGATTGCCTATCCGTTTTTCCAAAAATACTTTGTTAATGGATTGACAATCGGTGGGGTTAAGGAATGATTGATTTTTGAGAAAAATAAGTATAAGGGGGGAGTTAAAATGAATAAGAAGTTAGCTATTATTCTAGTACTCTTATTAAGTTTATCTACGTTTTTAGCTGCATGTAGTGGAGGGAATTCAGATAAAACGAGCGGAAGTAAAGCTGGTGAAGAAAAACCTTATGAAATTATGTGGTACACGATTGGGACACCTCAAAAAGATGTCGATAAAGTTATGAAGGAAGTAAGTAAATACACGAAAAAGAAAATTAACGCCACCGTTAAAATGAGACAAATTGACTGGGGCGATTATGATCAAAAAATGCAAGTTATGATTGCTTCAGGTGAATCATTTGATATTGCCTATACTGCAAGTGGAAACTATGTATTAAATGCACAAAAAGGGGCATTTAAAGACCTAAATGAACTTCTTGACACACATGGAAAAGAATTAAAAGCAACAATTGATCCAGCGTACTTAGAAGGGGCTAAAATTGATGGAAAGCTTTACGGTATTCCTTCTAACAAAGAAGTAGGTCAGCAAAGTGTGTACGTATTTAATAAGAATCTAGTCGATAAATACAATATGGATATTTCAAGCATTCACTCTTTAAAAGACTTGGAACCTTTATTGAAAACAGTTAAAGAAAATGAGCCAGACTTTACACCAATTTCCACTTTCAAACCGTATTTACCATTTGATTATGTATTAGAAGATGAATTGCCGTTTGCGTTTCCTCTAGAAGGAGATAAAGGAAAGGTAGTTAATATCTTTGAATCAGATATTATGATGGAAACGTTAAAAACAATGCACGAATACTATAAAGCTGGTTATATAAAAGCGGATGCAGCAACAAGTACAGATCCATGGCCGCTAGAGGTACAAAACTGGTTCGTACGTAAAGAAATGTACCAGCCATATGCGGAATTAATATGGTCTCGTTCTGCAGGTTATAATGTAGCCGTACAACCAATGCATGATCCGATTACATTTAACAACTCTGTAACAGGGTCTATTCAAGCAATCTCTGCAACTTCCAAACATCCAGAGAAGGCTATGGATTTCTTAAATCTATTAAATACAGATCCATACCTTCGTAATTTAATTGATAGAGGTATTGAAGGTGTGCATTATGAAGAGGTCGATAACGGTAAAATTAAAGACCTTCCAGCTCGTGTAGAAAGCTACAACATGCCAAGTTACTCTTTAGGAAATCATTTCATTCTTAAGTTATATGAAAATGATCCCGAAGATAAATGGGATGCGTTCAAAGAATTCAATGATGCTTCTGTTCAAGCACCAACCCTAGGTTTCTATTTTGATACAAATCCTGTTCGTACAGAGATCGCAGCAATTGCAAACGTTGCGAATGAATATGCACCTCCGCTATTAACTGGCAGTGTTGACCCTGAGGAATATCTACCAAAGGCTAATAAGAAGTTTAAAGAAGCTGGATTAGATAAAGTGCTTGCAGAAATTCAAAAACAATATGATGAGTGGAAGAAAAATAACTAATAGATCTCATTCAGGAGGCAAAGTCGGAAACTTAATTTTCCGACTGCTTTCTTTTAAGGGAAGGCAGGATTGAAAATGAGTACAGAAGTAGAAAAGAATATTTACATGTTTCCGAAAGACTTTTGGTGGGGATCTGCATCATCCGCAACACAAATGGAAGGATTTTCAGGGGCAGATGGTAAAGGGAAGAATATTTGGGACTACTGGTATGAAACAGAACCGAATCGTTTTTACCAGGGTATTGGACCTGATAACACTTCACTGTTTTATACGAATTTTATTGACGATATTCAGCTCATGAAAGAAACGGGACATAACAGTTTTCGCTTTTCTATCTCGTGGTCCCGCATGTTTCCAAAGGGGCGTGGAGAAATAAATCCAAAGGCGATTGACTTTTATAATACCGTCATTAACACCTTACTAGAAAATGAGATTGAGCCTTTTGTGAATCTCTATCATTTTGACATGCCTATGGCTATGCAAGAAGAGGGTGGTTGGGAAAGCCGCTCTGTAGTTGATGCGTATGTGGAATATGCGTCTACTTGTTTTGAGAACTTTGGAGACCGTGTGATGAAATGGTTCACACATAATGAGCCAATCGTACCTGTTGAATGCGGTTATTTATATGGACATCATTATCCAGCATTTTGTGATTTTGGAAAGGCTGTTCAAGTTGGTTTCCATTCTGTATTAGCCTCCGCAAAAGCAATTAAGGCATACCATGATAAAGAGCTAGGAGGAAAAATTGGAATTATACTGAATGTTACTCCCTCGTATCCAAGGAGTAATCACCCTGCTGACTTAGATGCTGCTGAAAAAGCGGATTTACTATTTAACCGTTCCTTTCTAGATCCATCAGTGAAAGGCACTTTTCCTGAGGAGCTAATTGACATGTTGCGGGTAGAAAACTTTTTACCTAAGTATTTAACTGAAGATTTGGATATTATTCGTGAAAATACAGTTGACCTTTTAGGGATTAATTACTACCAACCACGAAGAGTTAAGGCGAAGGAAAACATCCCAAATCCAAAAGCTCCATTCATGCCAGAACGGTACTTTGATAATTATGACATGCCAGGGAAAAAGGTGAACCCATATAGAGGCTGGGAGATTTATGAAAAGGGTGTCTACGATATTTTAAAAAGCATCCAAGAAAACTATGGGAATATTGAATGTTTCATATCGGAAAGCGGCATGGGAGTTGAAGCAGAAGAACGCTTTAAGGATGAGAGTGGAATGATTCAGGATGATTATCGAATTACCTTTTACGAAGATCATTTAAAGTGGATACATAAAGCACTAAACGAAGGTGCCAATGTAAAAGGGTATCATGTATGGACATTTATGGATAACTGGTCATGGTTAAATTCATATAAGAACCGATACGGACTAGTAGAAGTAGATTTAAATAGAAACTTCAAGCGTACAATCAAGAAATCAGGTAAATGGTACAAAGAATTATCTGAAAACAACGGTTTTTGATTATTAGAAGAGTGCTACTAAGCATTTGTTCTATGAATATCACGAAGGAAGTGAAAGGAATGGACAAGTATCTTCTTGGCATTGATTTGGGTGGAACAAACTTGAGAATTGCCGTTGTAACATTGGAAGGCAAACTTTTAGAAGAGGTCAATGTAAAAACGGAAAGTGACAAAGGACCACATCATGTCATCGATAACATGATTAAAATATGCGAGGAGCTGTTACTGAAAAGAACTATTGAAGCAATAGGAATCGGAGTTCCGGGTCCTTTAGATTCAAAGCAAGGTATTATTTTAGGCCCTCCCAATTTACCTGGGTGGGATGAGGTTCCTTTAGCTCTAATGTTAGAAAAAGCTTTAGAGAAAAAAGTAGTGCTCGATAATGATGCCAACGCAGCTGCTTTAGCGGAAGCAACGATTGGGGCAGGCAAAGGAAAAGAATCTGTTTTTTATATGACGATCAGTACAGGAATCGGCGGAGGATATGTATATCGCAAACAGTTGATTCAAGGTGCTAATTTCTGTGCGGGTGAAGTTGGCAACATGATGGTTAATCGAGATGGTCCAACGCACCATATTCTGAATATTGGCTCTTTGGAATCTTTGGCAAGCGGTACAGCTGTGCATCGTCTCGGAAAAGAAAAGTTAGGTATAACAGGACATGCAGGAGAAGTGTTTACTATGGCAATGAACGGTCAGCAAGAAGCGGAAGCGATTGTTGATACCATGCTAACTTATTTGGCAAAAGGAATCTCTAATATTGTTCATACAATTGACCCGCACATGATTGTGTTAGGCGGGGGGGTCATGCAATCAAAAGAGTATATAATGCCGATTCTTCTTGAAAAAGTAAATGATTACTTATATCCACAGTTACGTAATAGGGTACAAATTGAATGTGCCTCGTTAGGAACAAAAGCTGGTGTTATCGGTGCGGCTCTGTTGACACAGCAAGCATAGTTCCAGTAAGTGAGGGGGATGACAATGAAAGCTTACATGGTGTTTGATTTTGGCGGAACTTATATAAAGTATGCGGTAATGGATGACAAATCAAAGAAACTGGAATGCGGGAAGATTCCAACTCCTAAAGAAGGACTAGATATGTTCTTAGATCACATTACCGAAATAGTTAAACATTATTCGGAGTCATTTGAAATTCAAGGTATCGCTTTAAGTTCGCCCGGTGCCGTAAACGTGGAAACAGGGTTTATTGGCGGGGCAAGTGCAATTCCCTTTATACATGGAGTAAACATGACAAGCTTACTAAAGGAACGGACAGGTCTGGTGGTGTCCGTTGAAAATGATGCAAACTGCGCGGCTTTGGCAGAAGGCTGGTTAGGTGCAGCGAAAGAAACTGATTTCTACATTTGTATTGTAATTGGTACAGGAATTGGCGGGGGAATTGTGATTAACCAATCAATTTTACGTGGAGCTACCCTTCACGGAGGTGAGTTTGGGTACATGATAATGGGAGAATCATGTAAGAGTCCTCTACAATCAACTTGGAGCAAAGTTGCATCGACAAATTCACTTGTAGGAGAAGTCGAAATGAGAAAATCTCTAGCAAGGGGAACGTTGGACGGAGAAGAAATATTTCGATTGGCGGAAGCAGGAGACTCCATTGCGAATGAATGCATTGCCAACCTATATAAGAAGCTGGCAATGGGAATCTATAATTTGAAGTATGTACTAGATCCTAACAAGATCCTAATAGGCGGGGGAATCAGCAAGCGCCCGGATGTAATTGAAGGCATAAATAATGAATTGGCACAATTGAAGGATGATACCTCTACATTGGATATTACGGTTGAACCTTGTAAATTTGATAACGATGCAAACTTAATTGGAGCCTTATTTCATTTCTTGAATCAAAAATAGGGAGTTTTTTATAAAAACGATATCCTCATTTACATATACTAATAAAGAAAGGAATAGAAAAATGAATGATACACCATTATTTTTAAAACCCGTTTTTCAAGAACGTATTTGGGGTGGAACAGCTCTTTGTGACCGTTTTGGCTATGAAATCCCATCAGCAATTACAGGAGAATGCTGGGCAATTTCCGCCCATCCAAATGGCCTGAGTCTTATTGAAAATGGTAAGTTTCAAGGTAAATCATTAAAAGAAGTATGGGAAAATCACCATGAGTTGTTTGGAAACTATAAGAGTGAGAAATTTCCGCTTCTTATAAAGATTTTGGATGCGAATGAAGAATTGTCTGTACAAGTACATCCCAATGATGATTATGCCAACGAGCATGAAAATGGCGAGTACGGTAAAACGGAATGTTGGTACATCATTGATTGTGATCAAGATGCTGAATTAGTGTTTGGACATCATGCTAAAACAAAAGAAGAAGTACGAGAAATGATTCAAAGTGGAAATTGGGAGAGGTTTTTACGTAAAGTTACTATTAGACCTGGTGATTTTTTCTACGTACCAAGTGGAACGGTTCATGCCTTATGTAATGGGACGTTGGTGTTAGAAACACAACAAAGCTCAGATACAACATACCGAGTTTATGATTATGACCGTGTAGATAATCAAGGGAGTAAACGTGAGCTGCATTTAGAAAAAGCAATGGGCGTCATTAATGCACCTCATATTGATACCAATATCGCTCCTAAAATAGAAAAGCGAGAAGGTGTAGAAGTTACAAAGTTTGTACAAAACCACTTTTTCTCTGTTAATAAATGGGATGTGAATGGAGAAGCGATATTTCAACAAAATCAAGCGTTTATGCTTGTAAGCATCATCGATGGGGAAGGAAGATTGTTGAAAGGCAGTGAAGGTTACACAATAAGAAAAGGAGCTCATTTTATTTTGCCGTATAAATATGGTGAATTTATCTTAAAGGGGAATATGAAGCTGATTGTATCACATCCTTAAACCTCATCCAGCTCTGTTGCGGAAAACGATTAATAGAAACATAGATTCGCTTTGCACCACGTTCCAGCTTTAAAAAGAGACGTATGTTTTACTATCTATCTTTTTATTGGTTTCTGTCATACACGGAAAAAAAGAATTGCAGAGAGCTGTAGGAGTATGAAAAATTCAAATTTCTTCTGCTATCTTGCTTGCATCTGTGTCCTTCTTTTAAGCGGCTGCTGGAATCAACATTATTTAAAAGATGCTGACGGAAAAATATTAAATTATAAACTTCTAACGGATGAAGTTAATGATGCATTGAAAGAAAACTGAAAATTCTGACATCATGTAAGTTGGGATACATATAATGGCTTTACATCATGATACTTGGGTAGAATACAAAATTCGGATTTTAAGGCTATTGAGTGAGAAAGAGCATAAGGAAAAACTGATATCACCAAGGGTGATATACTAGGCAAAACCTAACATGTGAATTTTTTAAAGGTGAAGGCCTCCCACAATTTACTGTGGGAGGGCTTTTTTATTTCTTTTATGATTATAGGGATTCCTAGAGGCTGAACGTTTTCCTTGAAAATATTCTCCATGCAAAAAAATAAATAATATAACATTATAACGTTATATTGACAACGCTTACATTTGTAGTTACAATTATTTTATGAAAATTCAAAATATATTTTTGGAAAAGGAAGTGTGTGAATGGATAAGGTTATGAGTTTTTTAGAAAGGTATTTTCTACCTTTTGCTAACAAATTGGGATCTCAGCGGCATTTGTTGGCAATTAGGAATGGTTTAATATCAACACTGCCATTAACGATTGTTGGATCGTTATTTGTTATTTTTTTGAATTTACCTTTCGAAGGATATGAAGATTTTATTGAGCCTTATAGGCAGACACTCGATATTCCTTTCCGTTATACAGTAGGTATCATGGCATTATATGCAGCTTTTTCAGTGGGAGCATATTTGGCGCAATCCTATAAGGTGGACCAATTAAGTGCAGGGATGTTATCTGTACTGGCATTTATGATTACTTCGGCTGTACCTGTGAAGATTGTTGATCCAGTAGAAGGAGTGATTGATGCAGGCCGCTGGATTTCAATTGGCAGCTTAAGCTCTACTGCACTCTTTGGGGCGATAGTCACTTCACTAATCTCTGTGGAAATATACCGCTATATGCTGCAGAAAAACCTTACAATCAAGCTTCCAAGCAGTGTTCCTCCTGCAGTTGCCAAGTCGTTTTCAGCATTGCTGCCGACTTTAGTCATCATGCTGCTTTGGTGGGGCATCCGTTATGGCTTGAACTTCGATGTAAACACAGTAATCACTCTTATCGTATCACCATTAAAATCTTTACTGGTTGGGAATAGTTTAATAGGAGGATTGCTAACTGTCTTTATCATTCAACTATTTTGGTCATTTGGAATCCATGGAGAGGCAATTCTTGGACCTATCATCCGTCCAATGTGGGATTCGGCTATTCTTGAGAATATGGAAGCGTTTACCCAGTCGGGTAATGCACAGCACCTTCCAAATTTATTTACCGAACAATTTCTTCAATGGTTTGTTCAGCTTGGTGGATCAGGTTCTACCTTGGCCCTTGCCGTTCTATTCTTAGTCTCAAGAGCGAAATTTTTAAAGGAGTTAGGTAAACTTACAATTGTTCCAAGCCTGTTCAATATCAATGAGCCCATTGTATTTGGAACACCGATCGTTATGAATCCGATTCTAATTATCCCATTTATTTTAACGCCAATGGTGCTTACCACAATCAGTTATTTTGCAACCATTTCTGGATTGGTGCCAATGATGATGGCCAAGCTTCCATTTACCATGTTTGCTCCAGTGGGGGCGGTTATGAGTTCGAATTGGAGTTTAACTGCCGGAGCTCTTATGATTTTTAACTTTATTGTTTCATTGATTATTTACTATCCTTTCTTTAAAATGTTCGAAAAACAACAGCTTCAAGCTGCAAGTGATAGTGAACAGCAAGTGGAAGAAAAAACTGCGATGTAAAAAGGAGTGAATTCTAAGTGGTTTCTTTAATTATTGCAGGTTTAACCTTTATAGTAGCTCAAATTGTGTGCAGCCGATTGAAAACATTTAGTAAAGGCTCCGTAGTGAAAGATGTTCTTCTGGCGGTTGGAGTGATTGGATTGTCAATGGTTTTTGTGATGCTGGCAGGCAAAATAATGACCCCGATTGTTATTATCGTTACAATCGCAAGTTCAACTTATATTTCAAATAAGCTTAGATTGGCTTTGTTTGCTTCACAGAATCAACGTCAGTCCCTGATAAAAGTAAATGGAAAGTAAATCTCTTTATCTTAAACTACTGAAAGTAAGAACAATATCAAATTCGAACTCCCTAAATAAGGTCTGCAGCATAAACTCTGTTGTGAAACATGAATAAACTGGATATATAATGTATTTAGGAAACACTACCTATTCAACAACAGATCGATTAGGTGGTGGGTATGCATTCGCCAGCAGGGATTCTCAAGGAATCTAACTTCGATGATAAGTCTTGATGCTGCAGCGGCAAGTAAGTTAAGGCATTCAACTACGTAGTTTCTCCTTCATTAGGTGGATGAACTGAGAGCGTGATGCAATCAAATGATATTGAACTAGAAAGGTAGATATATCTTGAATCTTTCAAGAAAAAAGGGTCCTATCTATTTACAAGTGAAAAATATAATTAAAGATCGGGTCTTAAGTGGTGAATACCAACTTGAGATGAATATTCCTACTCATGAGCAATTAGAAAAAGAATTTAGTGTAAGTAAGATAACAATCCGCAATGCAATTGAAGAGCTTGTAGGCGAAGGGTATCTTGAAAAACGAAGTGGAAAAGGGACAAAAGTAATTAATAACAAAATCATTTCTAAATTATCAAAGGGCAAGAACTTCTCGGAACTGTTGGTGGAGAAAGGATACAGGATAAAGAAAAAATATGCGAATATCAGTATTATTCATAATCAGCCTGATACTTTCCTTTATCAGCAATTTGGAGATACATGTTTCCATGTGTCACGGATTTATTTCCTAAATGACGAGCCCTATATCTATTTCTCGCATTACTTGCCTAGTTGGTTAAAGCTACCTTTAGAAAAGGATGCATATAAAGGATCGCTCTATCATTTATTAAATGAACAAAATATATCTTTTGCACGATTTACAGACGAGTTTGATATTGAATTACCAGATGAAATTATTTGTAAGTCCCTATCGATTAGTAATAATCAAAATTTATTAAAACGAATGCGATACGCTTATGATGAGGATGATCGCCTGGTAGAATATTCAGAAGCATTCTATCAAACCAAAGTGCATAAATATGTTGTGAAATTTGAAGTATAGTCTAAAACTTATGGATAAAAAATAGGGGGAATATAAATGAATATTTTATTAGTTTGTTCAGCAGGAATGTCTACTAGTCTTTTAGTTACTAAAATGGAGAAGGCAGCAGAGGCAAAAGGAATTGAAGCAAAAATCTGGGCTGTTTCAGCAGATCAAGCGGGGGAAAATATCGATAATGCTGATGTCCTGCTATTAGGGCCTCAAGTACGTTATTTGTTAAACGATGTGAAAAAGATGGCCGAATCTAAACCAGTTGTAGTTGATGTAATCAATCAGGTTCATTATGGATTAATGAATGGGGAAGCCGTTTTAGAAACAGCGCTTGGATTAGTGAACAATCAATAATTTGGCGCCTTGCGCTTTTCTTATAGGGGGAATAAATAGTGAGTCAGAAACTATCTACGGAAAAAGTGGCGTTTCAGCTTATTTTGCACAGCGGAAATGCAAGAAGTTTGCTTATGGAAGCCATGCGTTTTGCGCGGGATAACGAATTTGAACTGGCAGAGACTAAAGTTTCAGAAGCGAAATATGAATTGAATGAAGCTCATCGCTCTCAAACGTCTTTGATCCAAAATGAAGCACTTGGGACAAGTGTAGAGTTTTCAATCCTACTTGTTCATGCGCAGGACCATTTAATGACCACGATAACTGTGAAAGAATTAACTGAAGAAATAATCTATTTACATAAAAAAATAGAAAATAGCTAAATAACATCCAAGAGTCTTTATTTTTGCAGGTGGAGGTGCGGGCAATGAAAAACGGATTGAAAATTGTAACAATTGGTGGAGGATCAAGTTATACACCAGAATTAATTGAAGGATTTATTAAGAGATATGAAGAACTGCCGGTAAGTGAGATTTGGCTGGTAGATATTGAAGAAGGAAAAGAAAAACTGCAAATTGTGGGTGATTTAGCCAAACGGATGGTGGAAAAAGCGAACCTTCCAATCGATATCCACCTAACACTTGATCGTAGGAGTGCCTTAAAGGATGCGGATTTTGTTACAACTCAATTCCGTGTTGGATTGCTCGATGCACGTGCAATCGATGAAAGGATACCGTTAAAATATCATGTTATAGGACAAGAAACCAATGGGCCGGGGGGATTATTTAAAGCCCTTCGAACTGTTCCTGTCATCCTTAATGTGGTTAAGGACATTGAGGAGTTATGTCCAGATGCCTGGCTTGTTAATTTTACAAATCCAACCGGGATTCTTACGGAGGCCATTCTTCGACATACATCATTCAGGAAGGTTGTTGGACTTTGTAATGTTCCGATTCATATGCAAATGGATATTGCGCAGATGCTTAATGCGGATGTTTCTCGTGTTCATGTCGATTTTATGGGATTAAACCATATGGTTTATGGCTCGAAGGTATTGTTAGATGGTGAAGATGTGACAGAACATGTTATCGATTTAATTGCGACTTCATCTGAAAGTATGACAATGAACAATATTAAGTCAATCGAATGGAGTCCGGAATTTATTAAAGCGCTGCGTTTAATTCCTTGTCCATATCATCGCTATTACTATAAAACGCGTGAAATGCTAGAACAGGAACTAAAAGATGCAGAGGCAGAGTCAGAGGGTACGCGGGCAGAAGTCGTCAAGAAACTTGAATCTGATTTATTCGAATTATATAAAGACCCTAATTTGGATATTAAACCGCCACAATTGGAAAAACGAGGAGGAGCATATTATAGTGACGCTGCGTGCCGTCTGATTGCATCGTTGTATACTAATAAATGTGACATTCAGCCCGTTAATACAATTAATAATGGGGCAATCTCTTCTATCCCAAATGAATCAGCAGTAGAAGTAAGTGCAGTCATTACAAAGGACGGCCCAATGCCAATAGCAATGGGTGACCTGCCAGTAGCGGCTCAAGGACTTGTGCAGCAGATTAAATCTTTTGAAAGACTGGCTGCAGATGCTGGTGCAACAGGGGATTACCAAACGGCTTTACTTGCAATGACGATTAACCCTCTTGTACCGTCTGATATTGTAGCAAAACAAATCTTGGATGAAATGTTAGAAGCACATAAAGAACACCTGCCATTATTCACTAAAGAACCAATTGCATAACATTTATTATTTGACAGCTGGGTAACCCACAATGAATAGTGGGCAAACCCAGCTTTTTTTAATTTAATTCTTGAAAGAATTTGTCCAAGGCATACAGACTATAAATAATAAAACTAACCTAGATAGAGTGTCTATCCTGATTCGCAGCGATTTTGCCGAAGTGATTCAAGATTGTGGGAAGAAGATTAATGGGAGATTTACAACAAGCTTCGTGATGATATGTATGCTGCGATGGAATTTTTGGGAACTTAATGACTTAATGAACGGCTTTAGTGATGAAAACGGAAGAGGTGAATTCATAGACTTTCTTGAAGTGTTAGTAGAAAGAAAGTCTTGAACTCTTATTCTCAGATACAATGATTCAAAACTATGATGTATCAATTTGTGAATAGCATAGGAAGCTAAGGAAAAGTATCAGTAATAAAGGGTGAGGGCCAACCTACGATAGTACAAAAGGCAGCTAAACCACCGCGAGTAGCAACCTATGCTCGCTCAAACATCACAATAGACTACAAGAAAGCCAAGGAGAACAAGGCTAAGGGAGAAAACATAGAGAGGATCCAAGGGGCAACTATACATGTCTCGTGGTGAGGGGGAGGTCCAACAATGATAACGTTTTTTATAGGTGAAGGGGGCCATCTAAAGTAAATTAAGGAAGGCGCTAGATCCACGCGATTAGCAACCTATGTTAGCGACAAGTACTGTGCAATCTCTACTGAGCATGCCTTACTCAGTGAACGAACTCCTTTAGTATTTCGTGTTGTGAATTTTCAAAAAATTATATTGCAAAATGTAAACAATTCAAATAAAATCAATTTAAGGTAATTACGTTTTTTTGACCTTAAAATAAACCTGCAATTGAGCTAATCCTTGTTAGCTTCTCAAAGTATTAACTTAAAAATTTGAAAGGAGTTAATAATCTTAGGCACAGTACTAAGCTATCTATGTTTGCAAATAATAATATACCCCATTAAGAGAGAGGGAATCTCATGAATCAAGAACGATATTTGAAAAAGAAAATGGGCTTTTGGTCACTTACTGCACTATCTCTTGGAGGAATTATTGGATCAAGTTGGCTTTTTGGGCCATGGAATACGGCAAAAATGGCTGGACCAGCTGCTATTATGTCTTGGATTATTGCTGCATTCGTCATTACTCTAATAGCTCTTGTTTATGCTGAATTAGCAAGGGTAAGACCAGAAACTGGGGGGTTAGGTCGTTATCCCCTCTATTCCCATGGAAAGTTGCTTGCTACAGTGACTAGTTATTCGATTTGGCTTGGCTACTGTGCCACTGCACCCGTTGAATCATCGGGAGTTATTCAATACGCTAATGAGTTCTGGCCAGGCCTATATGATATATCTAAGGAGCAACTAACGACAACAGGGATTCTAGCATCGACTGTTTTAATGGTGTTTTTTGTTGTGGTGAACTATTTTGGAGTGAAATTATTTGCTGTCACGAATACCATTATTACCACGATTAAATTTATAGTACCTGTCCTAACCATCATTGCTTTTTTTATGACAGGTTTTCATGAAGAGAATTATACAAGTCATGGGTTTGCACCTAATGGATATGGCGCAGGATTAAGCGCAATCTTAACTAGTGGGATATTTTTTGCCTATACGGGATTCGGGAATGTGGTAATGATGAGTGGCGAGGTGGTAAACCCAAGACGGAATATTCCACTTGCTCTTATCACATCGCTGTCAGTCTCAACCATTTTATATGTTTTACTTCAAATCGTTTTTATAGGGGCCGTACCGCCCGAAATGCTAGCTCATGGTTGGAGTGGAATTAAATTTGACTCTCCATTTGCGAATTTAGCACTTATGGCGAATATGGTTTGGTTGTCTTGGACCATTACAGCGGACGCAATGATTTCCCCAACTGGATCAGCGCTTGCTTATACAGCTGGAACTTCAAGACATGTTTTTGGAATGGCGAAAAGTGGATTCCTCCCTTCTTATTTCGGAACTATTAATAAAAGATTTGGAGTTCCAACACGTGCACTTACTCTCAATTTCCTAATCGGATTGCTTTTCTTGTTCCCTTTAAAGAGTTGGACTGCGATTGTAGCAATTGTTGGATCAATTGGTATTTTCAAATACGCTTCAGCATGTGTCACAGTAATGGTGTTTCGTAAGGTTGGTTTGACAAAAGACAACGGTATCCCAGGCATGAATTTTATTGCTCCTTTAGCCTTTGTATTTGCCACGCTACTTATTTATTGGACAAATTGGAGTAGGATTCAACTTGCCATTTGGGGATTAGCAATTGGAATTGTTGGATATTTGATTACTCATTTTATCAATAAACATAAATCGATAGAAATCATAGGTGGGATCTATCTTGTTATTTATATTCTGATGCTCGTTGGGATAGCATCAATCGGAAATTTTGGTGGTAAGGGTATTATTCCAGAGCCATTTATGTCTTATATCGTGGCAATAATAGGATTCGTTTTTTACTATTTTGCTGTTTATAACGGTGTTTGGTATATGCGAAAAAAGGGGAACGTTCAAGAATTGCAAGATATGGATAATACAGATATTTAAAAACAATTTCATTTTACAAAAGGAGAAATGGTTATGAAACTATGGGGTGGACGTTTTAGAAAAGAAGAAAATAAATTAATGGAGGACTTTAATAGTTCTCTTCATGTTGATAAGAGACTTTATTCTGAAGATATTAAAGGGAGTATTGCACATGTAAATATGCTTGTGAAATGTAAATTGCTTACCAAGGAAGAAGGAGAAAGTATTATAACGTCTCTTCTTTCTATATTGGAAGATATCGAGAGCGGATCATTAGTGATCGAAGGCGATTTTGAAGATATTCATAGTTTTGTTGAAGCAAAATTAACGGAACGAATAGGTGAAACAGCAAAAAAACTCCATACAGCAAGAAGTCGAAATGATCAAGTTGCTTTAGATATCAGGCTTTACGCTAAAAATAAGGCGTTAGAAGTGATCGAGTATATTGAAGAGCTTCAAAATAACCTGGAAGAAAAGGCAAAAGCAAACAATGTGATTATGCCAGGATACACCCATCTACAGCGAGCTCAAGTAGTAACTCTTAAGCACCATTTAATGGCCTATTTTAATATGCTGGATAGGGACAGAAAAAGAGTTCTTAATGCAATTGAAATTATGAACGAAAGTCCACTGGGGTGTGGAGCATTGGCAGGGACGACTCATAATATAGACCGAGAAATGACAGCAGAGGAGTTAGGATTCTCAAAACCTGTAAACAATTTCCTTGATGGTGTTAGTGATAGAGATTACCTTTTAGAATTAATGTCTAGTTTTTCAATCATCATGATGCATTTAAGCAGATTAAGTGAAGAACTGATTTTATGGAGTAGTCAAGAGTTTAAATTTATTAGTATTGATGATGCATATTCTACAGGTAGTAGTATTATGCCCCAAAAGAAAAATCCTGATGCAGCAGAGCTTATAAGAGGAAAAACAGGACGAGTATATGGTTCTCTTACTTCGCTTTTAACGACGATGAAAGGGTTACCATTGGCTTATAATAAAGATATGCAGGAAGATAAAGAACCATTTTTTGATGCATTGGATACAGTTTTGTCTTGTTTAGAAATTATGTCTAATATGATTTCTACTATGAAGGTGAATACTGAAAATATGAAAAAAGCTGTAAAATATGGCTTTCTCAATGCAACAGAAGTAGCTGATTATTTAGTTAGCAAAGGGGTTGCGTTTAGAGATGCCCACAGTATTGTTGGTTCTATTGTCATTTATTGTGAAGATCATAATAAAGCAATAGAAGAGTTGACTCTAGACGAATTGAAGAGCTTAAATCCATTAATTGAAGGGGACTTATATGACTTTATTGATTATCAAAATATATTAAATAAAGGCATTAAGGTGAATTTATTAAAATAATCTAGTTTTTTTCAATTGAAGAGCTATAGCATAGAAGATAAGTACGTTCTATGCTAATAGCTCTTTTAAAATTCCCTTTTTAATCGGTCAATATTTTCTTTTAACGAATCAAGAGATACAATGACTTGTGATAAAATATTTTCCCAATAGAAGAAGGATTAAACTTTAATTTCCTCCATTTTAAAGATAAGATTAAAGAAATGAAGTTTTATGAACTAAGGAGAAAAACATGTATAAAATTGGGGTAATTGGTCCTGTTTCATCAGTTGAGCGAATTATTAATTTAGGTAAAGAATATGAGTCAATCATGGAATTTAAAGCCTACCCATATGAGGATTTCAGAGAAACTGAAAAAATCGTTTTGGAATTCAATAAAAACGTGGATGTCTGGTTTTTTTCAGGCCAAATTTCATATATGGTTGCAAAAAATACTGTAGGAATAGGGGAAAATCTATTATATATTGATCATACTGAATCAGGCATCTATAAAAGTCTTTTGCATATGGGGTATTTTCAAAAGGAATTTTTAAGTAAAGTAAGTATCGACGAAATAACTACAACCCATTTAGAGCAGGCGTTAAAACAAATTGATATTACTCCAAAAGAAATGTATATAAAAAACTTCAATATTGATTCAAATACGGAAGAATTAATCGCATTCCATCTTGATTTATGGAAAGCCGGAAAAACGGAAGGTGCACTAACTTGTTTCGAGGCTGTATATCTAAATTTAAAAGAAGCAGGTGTACCAACCTATCGAATATCTACAACTGATATGGAAATTCGCCAATCATTAAGAATACTTGCAGAAAAATCGAGAACTTTTTACTTTAGAGACACCCAGATTGGTGTTCAAATTATTGAAATTGAACATTTTGAGAAAATATTTGAGAAAGCTAAAAGCTCGTACCATCTGCAATTTTTAGAGATAAAATTAAAAGAAACTCTTCTTAAATTTTGCGAACAATTGGAGGGGTCATTAGTTGAGAAGGGAAACGGCCGTTACTTTATCTTTAGTACACGGGGTACAATTGAATCTAAAATAAAGGATTTAAAAGATACGGTCTTTATGTTGTCAAATGAATCCAATGCTACTGTAACCGTAGGAATCGGATATGGTCAAACACTTCACTCAGCAGAAATAAACGCTCAACGTGCCATCCAACTTTCAAAAGAAAAGTCAGAGAAGGGCATCGTCATTGTACAAGAGGACGGAACAATGATCGAGTCTGTGGGTGAAGAGGAAGAATTACGTTTTTCTTACCGGATAGATGACAAGGGTTTTATGGAAAAACTAAAAAAAGCCAAAATAAGTGTGAAAAATTATAATAAATTAAATGCTTTAGTTAACAGATTGAAATTAAAAGATTTTACAATAAAAGATTTAACAACGCATCTCTATTGGGATGAAAGTAATGCACGGCGTATTGTAGTAAGTTTATGTGAAGTTAATTTAGCAGAAATCATTGGTGAAGAATCTTATTCTTCTCGAGGAAGACCAAGTAAAATTTATCGTTTAAAATAAGCACCCATTTTTCAGGTGTTTTTAGACTTTTAGCTTTTATCCCTACTGGCAGTATGTAAGTGAACCTCGGTACTAATGTTCATCTTAATCACCTCTAACTCAATACTACAATTGCACAATTAAATGGATCTTCTTATTATAAAAACAAAAACTACTGTCATTTTTGGAGATATTTTGCGCTTATTTTAAGTGTTATGTTGCACATCAAACTTTAAAACCCAGCTACCTTCACATGAGAAGATTAGCTGGGTTTCTAAATTATTTACATCCAATCATTTATAGAACGTTATGATCTGTTTAGTAAAAAAAGTGACTGCTCAATGTTCGGCAATTGTGCACGATTGAGGAATATGGAAAATGTAAAAAAGGTAAAAAAAGGCACCTCAGCTATTTTACTAAAGCACCTAGTTAAAGAAAGTATAAAGAATTTAAAGGATTACACCTGAAAAATCCCCTTGTAATACTTCTTTTTCATTCTGATTTTTACATAAAAAGGATGCAATAATAGCAGTTCTATTATTTTCTTGCCTTTCGTATTTTTCAATTTTAACTTCACAAATGATTGTATCCCCGGTAAACACAGGTCTTAAAAACTCGAAATTCATAGTACGAGCCAGTACGTTATGATCTCCACCTACTTTTGTTGGTAGAGTTGCCGTTAATAACCCTTGAACTACAAGTTTTCCCTGTTCATCCGGGGTTATATGATGAATCCCTTCATCACCTGAAATCTCTGTAAATAACTCAACATCCCTTACTGTAAAAGTGCGTTCAAACGTAATGATTTCCCCTACCTTTAATGACATATAAATCTCCCCCTGAAGGTTATATCCTGTATGGTTAATACCCGGACAAAACGCGAATTTAATATCCTAATAACTAACAATGTCGTTGAAGTATTGTTTTGGTAATTATCCATCTGAGGTAAGGAAGATAAAAACGCTGTTTAGAATGACCAAAAACGTTCGTTTTAAGCTATGTGAGAAAATAATGAGGTTTCCAAACTTTCGGCTTTATGTTCTTATTCATCCATTTCTTTGTGGTGCTTGGTATGGGGTGACGGTGATCTACTCCCAGCTTCATCCAGAAAAATTTATTCAAATCCTGCTCGATGAAATGATTCGTTCCGGAGGAGCAAGCTGGCACAATAATCATTTCTTACATTCAATGACTGACCAATATGATCGAACAAACTCCTTCTCAATTTAATTGTGACATATATTCAAATGCAGTTGTTCCATATACGCTTTTAAAGTGTTTATTTAAATGGGATAAATCAACAAAACCACATTCCGCTACTACTGAATAAATATCTCCATCCTTTTCTATTAATTGCTTTGCACGTTCTATCTTGCAGTTAAGAAAGTATTGGTATGGTGGAATTCCAGTATGGGCTTTGAATAATCTGATAAACTGAAATTTCGATAAATCAAGCTCTTTACATATCTCGTCAAGTTTAAGTACATTTTCTAAGTTGGTATGAAGCATATCCTTTGCTTTTCTAATTAGAACGTTATCTTTCTTATAGTTTGGAGAAAGATTAGTTTGAATAAGGCTATCTGTGAGGGATAAGAGTAATTCGCTGCACAAAGCCTCATCTTTCTCGCTTAAAATTGCATTAGCAAGACTTAATATTCTTTGTTCAAGTCTATAGTCATACACAATAGGAGTTGAAAAACGTACTATATCCTTTTTCTCAGCAACCTCTAAAAGCAATTGTGGCTCAATATATAGCATCACATAATCAAGCCCTGCCTTATCATGTGCCATTCCGTCATGTGCTTGTTCTGGATTAAAAAGCATTACACCCTTTGGATATGATAATTGTAAACTGCCTTCCAAGTTATAATGTTGAATACCACGCAAAGTTACACCTATGGCATACTCCATGTGAGAGTGCTTTTTATATGTAAAATCAGTAATATTTGCTGACAATGCAGTAATACCTGCCGATTTTTTATAGATAAATTTGTCCATTACATTCACCTCATGATTAATTTACCTACATCCATATCATCACTGCAGAATAAGCTAAAAATAATGCCATTATTACATTAACAATCTTACTATGATTCTGTAAAAACTTTTTGAAAATTGTACCGAAAAGAACCCATGTAATAAATGCCAAAAGTCCAATAAGAGTTATAGCTAAAACACTTATAGTGACCGCAGACATTGCGGTATAGTGCGGCATAATAAAACTGGGAATTACAGTCATTGTAAATAATACCACCTTTGGATTTAAAAACTGCATAAGAAAGCCTGACCTAAAGGTAGCAGTTTTGTTTACATTGGGTTTTGATGTATCCATTTTGTAAATTTGATAAGCGAGATAGAACATATAAAGGCTTCCGACTATCTGCATTACAATTAAGATTTTTGGTATTATCGTTACAAGCAAAGTATTCAACATAGCGGAAATAACCAGTAATACACCAAAAGCAATCGTTGCTCCATACGTATATTCCAATGCCTTTTTTGGACCAAAACTATGCACTGTGGATAGTATGACGATATTAGTAGGTCCTGGTGTAAAAGTAACAATAAAACAGTATATTAAAAAAGATGTAATATTCATGAGGAAAACTCCTTTCAAGGTAATCTCATGGAATTATACATCTTAAAATTAAATGGCATATAGTATATTATTGCAGGATTATTCTATGCGGAGCATGAAATGGCCTATAGCCCATAGTTTTCAAGGGTGTCCTCGAATGCCTTTATATCGCACTTTTAAGGAGGGCATTAATACTTAAATGAACTGTAGTTTCCGATAGGTTTCGATAGTGTGTGACCAGAGTATGACCAATATTTTGATAGAAATTAATCGCTAGTTTAATGAAGATTTTGAGATGTGATAGTATGTCAAATAGTAATAAAAGTTATTGTTAATTGTATCCCTTTGGTTTATCAGCAAGAGAGCATTTTTCTGGAGGAGAGTAATAGTTGAACGGTCACTCTCTATTACCTCCGACAAACATTAAAATGCTGAAGGGACGGTATAAATGATGTGATCTATGACTTTTGTTCGGCTGGTGCAGGTATAATTAATCGATGAGACAGGATGGTGTTGGGCATATATTCAATGCTATTGAAATCATACGAAAGTCCGCAGGCCTCACCCACTTTGCATATTAGACTGAGGGAGTTCAAATAGGTGGGAATATTTTTATATATGAAATAGGTTTTTTTTCGTCTATGCTGAAAATAAAAAAGAGGGTAAAGGCGTATGAATATCACTGATTTACTTATTTTGTCTGTGGTTATAGGCTTAATTAATGGTTTTAAGGACAAGAATTTTAAAACGAAAAGTTTTTGCACCAGAACCCTTAATCTGATAGACACTGTAGTGATGTGATGAAAATAAGCTTGGTTTGGAGATAATTAATAAGAAAAAATCTATCATAAGGGAGTTCCTGTATGGTCAAATTGTTAATTGCTGATCGCGATCAAAATGAACGAACAGGGATTGGCTGGCTAGTTTCTTCGTTTGCGATTCCATTTGATCACATTCTGTTAGCAGGCTCAGTATCTGAGGTATTTCATCTAATAGAGTCAGAAGTACCAGATGTTGTTTGCATTGAACTCGATATGATTCCAAAGGATACGTGGGACAGCTTTAAGGAGCTGACAAAACGGTACATACAAAAAGTCATCGTCATGACGGCTGAAGCCACATTTGAACGTGCGCTTCAAGGCATCGACCTTCATGCCTATGATCTATGGGTAAAACCTCAGTCGCCTGACCATATTAAACGAGTATTAACCCAGTGCTGCAAGGCCGTTTCCCAAACTGGGGGGAAACAAGAGCCATCGGCTCAAATTGAGGTGCCTTCCGTATCTTACAGTTCTTTATTCGTGCATCAAGAAACGTTGGGCGCCAATTTCCGATTAATGCTGATGCAGTTGGAAAATTCGAAGAAACAACCTATACTGCTATCTTTTTTACAAGAATATCCCTTTAAGAACCGGCCGGTTGTATTGCCGCTAAGCGACATGATCGTTTCTGTTTTTTCATTCGATAACCAGCAGCCACAGCCACTCAAACAATTAAAGCACATAGGCAATCGGATTCTAACCGAATGGGAAGAGCAGTTTTCGGAGCCCATGTCACTAGTTTTATATGATACTAATGACCCGTTGCTTTCGTTAAATGAAAAATATCTTCATGCGAAGCAAGCGCTAGAAATTCGTTTTTTCAAAGGATATCGACAGCTTTCGGTCATTGAGGATAAGGTGAACTGGGTTATGATCGATCCGTTTTTAACCCCATCTGAACAGCGCGAATGGATTGACATGCTGAACGAAGGTGACAGGGACAAAATTAAGCAGTGGATGTATAAAGAATTTTTGAATAAGGAAGATCCCTATCCCGAGCCAGGTTTATTGCGAACCCGGTTAACAAGCTTATTAGCCCAAGTCCGCCGCTTCATGAAGTCATTTTACCTTGACGAAGGGATGCTTGAGAGACGTTATCATCAAGTATTTGAATCCATCCTATACAATCCGATTCTATATCGGATCGTCCAGGAGTTATTACTGTTCTTATATGAAGTTCTTGATCGGGCAAATAACAATCAAGAAAACGCTCGTATAAATGTGATTGAGCAGGCCATCCGGTACATTGAGGAGCATTTTACTAACCCTGAGCTAAGGCTTGAGGACGTTGCTACCCATGTAAACAGAAGCCCTGCATATTTTAGCTCGCTCTTAACAAAAAAACAAGGAAGCTCGTTCCGACAGCTATTAACAAAGATACGGATAAACGAAGCGCAGCGTCTATTGATAGATACAAAACTCTCGATTCAACATGTAGCAGATAAAACAGGATTTAAAAATGCAAATTACTTTAGCAAGATTTTTAAGGAAAAAAACGGTTCAACCCCTCGTTCATTTAGAAATCGTAAAAAAGTATAGAAATATAAAATAATTATAGTTA
>NZ_JBHXAS010000035.1:0-44169 GCF_042727425.1 Peribacillus sp. NPDC060253 | reverse complement strand
ATATTATTTTCGATTAGTAGGAATGATTCAACATCAGAGGTCTGATGTCTTAAGAAACTAGCTGGGGGAAACTGTATGTCAATAAAATCAGATAGTCGACATTTATATTTGCAGGTCATTGATTACCTGAAGCAGGATATTGAAGCAGGGGTCTATCAGGAAAATGAAAAATTCCCTTCTGAATTCGATCTTGCAAAAAAACTGGGAGTGAGTAGGGCAACACTTCGAGAAGCGCTGCGAATTTTAGAGGAAGAAAACATCATCATTCGCCGCCATGGAGTTGGGACTTTTGTCAATCCAAAACCTCGGTTCTCATCAGGTATCGAGCAATTAAAAAGTGTCACGAACATGATTGAAGAGGCAGGGATGAAGCCGGGTACGATTTTCTTAAGCTCGACGGCTCAAGAACCAACAGATGAGGATTTACGCAGGTTTACCTGTTCACCAGAAGAACGCATCGTCATTATCGAACGTGTAAGGACAGCGAATGGCGAGCCGGTTGTCTACTGTGTCGACAAAATTCCTGAATCAATACTATCAGAAAATTTTGACCGTAATGATGAGTCTCTTTTTGATATTTTGGAAAGAGATGCACATCGGAAAATTACGCATGCCGTAGCAGAGATTGAACCTATTGGATATCATGAAAAAGTTTCTCCTATCCTTAAATGTTCACCGGAAGCCGCACTACTCGTTCTAAAGCAGATGCATCTGGATGATTGGGACCAGCCTATCCTGTATTCTGTTAACTACTTTAAAGCCAATATGTTCAGTTTCCATGTTCTCCGCAAACGAGTGTAATCCTTAACTCTTGCATACGGGTGAATGCAAGCGTTTGTTCCAAATTCATACGTATGTAAAAAAAATTAACGAGAAGTGAAAACGCAAACATAAATGACTTTTCAGAACATTCCTGCTCAAAAAACTATGCATTTTAGGGGGGAAAAATTTGAAAAAGCGCAAATTAGGTCTAGCTCTTTCACTTGTTCTTGCAGCCGGTACGCTATTGGGAGCATGTGGTAATTCAGAGAATGACGATAAAGAATCCTCAAATGGTAAAGGCAACAAAGATAACTTCACAGTTGCCATGGTAACGGATACTGGCGGAGTGGATGACGAGTCGTTCAACCAATCGGCTTGGAAAGGTATTCAGGAATTCGGTAAGGACAATGGTTTGGAAAAAGGTAAAGATGGCTTTAACTACCTGCAATCTAAATCTGATGCTGACTATGCTAAAAACCTGAATACACTTGTACGTGAAGATTACAAACTTATTTACGGTATTGGTTTTCTTTTAGCTGAAGCCGTTGGTGAAGTGGCTGACCAACGTCCTGATTCTAACTTTGCCATCGTGGATACAGTTGTAGATAAAAAGAATGTTGCCAGCATTAATTTTAAAGAGCAACAAGGATCATTCCTTGTAGGTGTAATTGCCGGATTGCAAACGAAAACAAACAAGGTCGGTTTTATCGGCGGAGTTGAATCTGAATTAATCAAGAAATTCGAAATTGGCTTTAAGGCTGGGGTTTTATCTGTAAATCCGGATGCGAAAGTGGAAGTTAAATATGCCGGAGATTTCAATAAAGCAGACATCGGTAAATCCACTGCAGGTTCCATGTATGCTTCAGGTATCGATATCATTTATCATGCTGCTGGCGGAACTGGAAAAGGTGTATTTACAGAAGCTGTCGAGCAAAAACAAAAAGATCCTAAGAGAGAAATCTATGTTATCGGTGTAGATAGCGACCAAGCTAAATTAGGAGCAGTCCCAGGAACTGACGACAACATTACACTGACTTCCATGCTAAAACGTGTTGACGTAGCAGTTAAAGACCTTTCTGTGAAAGCGAAAGAAGGAAACTTCCCAGGTGGAAAAGTAATTGAGTATGGTATCGAAGAAAATGGTGTAGGCATTTCTGATACAAAAGATAACGTAACAGAAGAATCTTTAAAAGCGGTCGAAGAGTGGACTGAAAAAATTAAATCTGGTGATTTCGTAGTTCCAGGTACGGATGAAGAATTCAAAAAACTTGATTTATAAGCTGTAATAGAAGAGAGAATAGGGAGGCAGAATTGCCCTCTATTCTTTCTTTTCCTAAAAAACGCTCTAGGTACTGTAAAATATCGAATGAAAAACTATGATAGATTCGTAGTTTTTCATTTGGTTTTTTTCAAAAAAATCAATAAGGTAAGATCATCAATTTAATAATTAAGAATATTTACACTCATTTTAGGAGTTGATAATACGTGGAATATGTAATTGAGATGCTCAATATCCGTAAGGAATTCCCAGGCATCATCGCAAATGATAACGTTACCCTTCAGGTTAAAAAAGGGGAAATTCACGCATTATTAGGTGAGAACGGCGCGGGAAAATCCACTTTGATGAATGTTTTATTCGGCTTATACCAGCCAGAGCAGGGAGAAATTCGTGTGAATGGTGAGCCAGTCAAGATTACCAGTCCAAACATTGCCAATGATTTAGGGATTGGAATGGTCCATCAGCATTTTATGCTCGTTGACCCTTTTACTGTAACAGAAAATATCATATTAGGAAAAGAACCATCAAAGGCTGGTAAGATCGATTTAAAAGAAGCGAGTGAGGAAGTTAGGAAACTATCAGAACAATATCAGCTTCGTGTCGACCCCTATGCAAAGATAGCCGATATTTCAATTGGGATGCAGCAACGTGTTGAAATCCTAAAGACACTCTACCGTGGTGCGGAGATATTGATTTTTGATGAACCAACCGCTGTTCTGACTCCTCAAGAAATCAAGGAACTGATTTTTATAATGAAAGCTCTTATCAAAGAGGGGAAATCTATCATTTTAATTACACACAAACTTAAAGAAATCATGGAGGTTTGTGACAGGGTAACGGTAATACGCAAAGGGCAAGGAATCGGAACTGTGAATGTCAGCGAAACGAACCCTAACGAATTGGCCAGCTTAATGGTCGGTAGGGAAGTTTTATTTAAGACGGAAAAAACGGCAGCTGCTCCTTCTGATGTCGTTCTCGAGGTTCGGGAACTGGAAGTCAAGGATCCCCGTGGCGTTTCAGCTGTTCGGAACTTGGATTTAACTGTCCGTGCAGGAGAAATTGTCGGAATCGCTGGAGTGGATGGAAATGGTCAATCCGAATTAATTGAAGCATTAGCTGGTCTAAGGAAGACAACAGCAGGTTCCATAAAGTTAAATGGAAAAGAAATCAGTAATCTGAAGCCGCGTAAAATCACGGAAGCGGGCGTTGGTCATATTCCAGAAGACAGACATAAGCATGGTTTGGTTCTTGATTACAGCATTGGGGAAAATATTGTCTTGCAAACCTACTATCAACAGCCTTTCTCGAAAGCTGGTATCTTGAACTCAAAGAAAATATTTGAAAAAGCCCGTTCATTGATCAAAAGTTACGATGTTCGTACTCCGAGTGAATATACCCCGGCAAGGGCGCTTTCTGGCGGAAATCAGCAAAAGGCAATCATCGGCCGTGAAGTTGATAGGAACCCGGATTTATTGATTGCCGCACAGCCTACACGCGGGCTTGATGTGGGTGCGATTGAGTTTATCCATAAACGCCTGATTGAACAGCGGGATGCAGGAAAAGCGGTACTCCTCATATCATTTGAATTGGAAGAAATCATGAATGTGAGCGATAAAATTGCCGTTATATACGAAGGGGAAATCGTCGCAATCGTCGATCCGAAAGAAACGACTGAACAGGAGCTTGGCCTTCTTATGGCCGGCAGTAAACGGACGGAAGCAGGTGGAAAACAACATGTCTAAGTATTTATCTAAATTAACGAGTCCGTTAATAGCAGTTATCCTCGGCTTAGTCGTTGGGGCCATAATCATGTTGGTAAGCGGCTATGACCCAGTTGCCGGCTATGGCTCCATGGTAAATGGAATTATTGGGGATTCTTATTATGTAGGGGAATCCGTCAGGACAATCATCCCTTATATCCTTGCTGGTTTAGCAGTGGCTTTTGCTTTTCGTACGGGCCTATTCAATATCGGGGTAGAAGGGCAATTAATAGTTGGCTGGCTGGCGGCGGTTTGGGTCGGAATCGCTTTTGAGCTTCCAAGGATCATCCATTTGCCGTTGGCGATCTTAGCTGGTGCAGCTGCGGGCGCCTTGTGGGCATTTATCCCTGGATATTTAAAAGCGAAGTTTCGTGTACATGAAGTAATCGTTTCTATCATGTTGAATTATACAGCTTTATATGTAACGAATTATTTAATTCGGAATGTAATGACTGACAAGCTGGATAAAACAGAAAGAATTGCAGATACAGCATCACTGCGTTCTCCTTTTTTTGAAAGCATTACGGATTTTTCCCGGATGCATTGGGGAATAGTCGTAGCAATTATATGCGTAATCATCATGTGGTTCATTCTTGAAAGAACAAAAACGGGCTTTGAACTGAAAGCGGTAGGTTTCAATCAGCACGCGTCCGAATATGCAGGGATGAGTGTAAATAAGAACATCATCCTTTCCATGGTTATTTCTGGTGCTTTTGCAGGGCTTGCGGGTGCGATGGAAGGCCTTGGAACTTTCGGTTATGCTGCGGTCAAAGGCGGGTTCACAGGTATGGGCTTTGACGGGATTGCAGTAGCCTTACTAGGGGCGAATACGGCTATTGGTGTCGTTCTGGCCGCCTTATTATTTGGGGGACTGAAAGCAGGTGCCTTAAATATGCCGCTAGAAACCGGCATACCAAGTGAAATTGTAGATATTGTCATAGCATTGATAATTTTCTTCGTCGCATCCAGTTATTTTATTCGTTGGATTGCCGCTCGATTTAAGAAAGGGGTGAAATAAGTGGATTTTTACCAAGTACTGCAAATAATTATTCCATCCATGATTGCTCTAGCTGCTCCACTTATTTTTACTTCACTCGGAGGGGTGTTTTCTGAACGGGCAGGTGTCATAAACATCGGTTTAGAAGGATTGATGGTCATTGGTGCCTTTACAGGGATCGTTTTTAACTTAATGTTTGCTGATGTCTTTGGCGCATGGACTCCGTGGCTGGCCGTCTTAGCGGCAATGATTGCCGGATTGCTGTTTTCCATTCTACACGCTGTCGCATGCATTACGTTCAGGGCAGACCAAACGGTTAGTGGGGTCGCCATCAACTTGTTGGCAGTTGGTCTAACCATGTTTTTGGTGAAGCTGATTTATGACAAAGGTCAAACTGATAGGATTACAGAAACATTCCCAAGGATTGATGTTCCGCTACTAAGTGATATTCCATTTATAGGACCTATCTTTTTCGCAAATGGGTATTATATCGTCTATATAGCGATCCTAATATCGTTTGTCGTTTGGTATGTACTTTATAAAACACCATTTGGATTAAGGATCCGTGCAGTGGGGGAGCATCCGATGGCTGCTGACACGATGGGTGTCAATGTTACGAAAATCAGATATGCCGCCGTTTTATTATCAGGTGCTTTTGGCGGTATCGGCGGAGCGATTTATGCGACCATCTTTTCGAATGAATTCAATCATGCGACGATCAATGGTCAAGGGTTCATGGCCATTGCCGCTATGATTTTTGGTAAATGGCACCCAATTGGGGCAATGGGTGCAGCACTATTCTTTGGTTTGGCTCAAAGTTTAAGCATCGTTGGCTCGAGCCTTCCTTTCTTCAAGGATATTCCATCTGTTTACCTCTTGATCGCTCCTTATGTTCTGACGATCATTGCACTAACTGGTTTCATTGGACGTGCAGATGCTCCAAAAGCATCTGGACAGCCTTACATCAAAGGGAAAAGATAAGTAATTTGACCGGTCAGCAAATTGTGCTGACCGGTTTTTCCTTATGTGAAAGCTTAAGATTGGGGCCACAATTGAGAAGTCCTTGTGAAAACCCAAAAAAAGTAGCTGTAACTTGCATGATTTTTCCTTTCACATGTATATTTTAAGTAGATGTTTAAAAGGGTTCCGATCTACAAACAATAAGCAAATAAAGGTTATTTATATAATGAGGAGGATTATTCATGTCAATTGCTTCCGATACTATTACGGAAAAAAGCGGCTACAAGCTTCATGTGGTCCGTACGGATAAATATAAAACGAATACTCTCGTTCTGAAGATGAAAGCACCGTTGACAAAAGAGGACGTTACATATCGTGCATTGCTGCCATATGTATTACAAAGCAATACAAGTAAATACCCTACAACACCCGAGCTTCGATCTTATCTAGATGATTTGTATGGGGCAGGGTTTTATGTCGATGTAGCTAAAAAAGGTGAATATCAAATCATAAGTTTTACAATCGATATCGTCAATGAAAAGTTCCTTAGTGATTCAACCCCCCTTCTCGAAAAGGCTTTTGGATTATTATCCGAGGTAATCTTTCACCCGAAGAAGAATGGAGAAGCTTTTGACGCTAAGACGGTTTCCAATGAAATCCGTTCATTAAGGCAGCGGATACAATCCATTTCCGATGATAAAATGAGATATTCAGCTACAAGGCTTGTCGAGGAAATGTGCAAAAACGAACCATATGCTCTTGAGGCGAGCGGTAATCTGCAAGACTTGGAAACGATAACGCCCGAGTCACTTTTCACCTATTATAAAAAAATGCTGAATGAAGATGAAATCGATTTATATGTGATCGGCGACATCGATGAAAAAGAAGTGGAAGCTCTAGCTGACAAGTATGTGTCACTAAAAGAACGGGTGCCGGTGAGCCCGCCAAGGAATACGGATAAAGACGTGGATAAGGAAAAAGAAATCATTGAAAATTCAGATGTGAAACAAGGGAAATTGAATATTGGTTATCGAACCAATGTTGCATATGGTGACCAGGAATATTATGCACTTCAGCTCTTTAATGGGATCTTTGGTGGTTTTTCACATTCAAAACTTTTCATTAATGTTAGGGAGAAAGCCAGTCTTGCTTATTACGCAGCTTCGAGGCTCGAAAGTCATAAAGGTCTGTTAATGGTCATGGCGGGCATTGAAAATGCAAACTACAAGCAGGCACTGGAGATCATTCACGCACAAATGAATGAAATGAAGCAAGGGAACTTTTCCGAAGAAGAACTGGACCAAACGAAAGCGGTCGTAAAGAACCAGCTCCTGGAAACCATTGACGTGTCGAGAGGACTAGTGGAAATTTTATATCATAATGTGATTTCCGGCTTGGATATTACACTAGACGACTGGTTTGCAAAAACAGAGCGGACGACAAAGGAAGAAATCGTTGCCATTGGTCAAAAGATTCAGCTTGATACGATTTATTTCCTAACAGAAGCGGAGGTGCAAGGGTAATGGAGAAAATAGCATTCACTCAATTAAAAGAAGAACTTTTCCATGAAAAAATGGAGAATGGCCTAGAAGTATATATTCTTCCGAAAAAAGGGTTCAATAAATCATTTGCGACGTTTACGACAAAATATGGTTCAATCGATAACCATTTTAAACCATTGAATCAAAAGGAATTCTCTAAAGTGCCTGATGGAATTGCCCATTTTCTTGAACATAAGCTTTTTGAAAAGGAAGATGGTGATGTTTTTCAGCAATTCTCAAAGCAGGGAGCATCTGCAAATGCTTTTACTTCTTTTACCCGTACAGCCTACTTATTTTCAAGCACGTCCGATTTCAATAGAAATCTAACGACCTTAATCGACTTTGTCCAGGATCCTTACTTTTCGGAAAAAACGGTAGAGAAGGAAAAAGGAATCATTGGCCAGGAAATTAATATGTATGATGATAATTCAGACTGGCGGTTATACTTCGGTACGATAGCCAACATGTATCATCAACATCCGGTGAAAATTGATATTGCCGGTACTGTGGAATCCATTGCCGATATTACGAAAGATATGCTTTACGAATGCTATAATACGTTTTATCATCCTAGTAACATGCTGTTATTCGTTGTAGGACCGGTAGATGTCGAGAGTACAATGAAGTTGATCAGGGATAATCAAAACAATAAAGGGTACAAAGAACAGGCCGAGGTGGAACGTAAATTCGCTGAAGAGCCGGAAACCGTTGCAAAGGATAGGGAAATCTTGAAGATGAATGTCCAGACACCGAAAGTGATGCTGGGGATCAAGGCCACCAATGTTCATCAATCAGGTTCACAGCTTTTGAAAAGGGAATTGGCGACCAATATTTATTTGGAAATGCTGTTTGGCAAGAGTTCACCTTTGCATGAGGAACTGTACGAGAAAGGGCTGATCGATCAAAGCTTCTCCTATGATTATACACAGGAGCAGGGTTTTGGCTTTGCGTTAATTGGCGGGGACAGTTCAAAACCTGAAGAATTGACAGAGGCTTTATTCGGGATATTGCAAAAATCCAAAGCAGGAACCGGGTTGAATGAAGAAAGCCTGCAAAGGACGATCAAGAAAAGAATCGGTTCTTTCCTTCGTTCTCTGAATTCCCCGGAATATATCGCGAATCAATTCACCCGATATGCATTCAACGATATGAACTTGTTTGATGTGGTATCGGTATTAGAAAAACTAACGATTGAAGATATCAGGAACATCGCCAAGGACTTAATATCCGATGAACGGATGACCGTCTGTCAGGTACTTCCTAAATAAAATAAAAAAGGAGGCGGGAATGTGGGGAAACGTTTTGCCCTTATTACTGGTGCCAGTGGAGGAATCGGCAGGGAAATCGCTATAAAGCTCGCCGAAGAGAATTATTCACTTTACTTACATTATAACAACAACGAAGAAGCAATCCTGGAATTAATTGAGGAACTGAAACCTCATCAAGTTGAACTTATTCCGGTTCAAGCTGATTTAGCTACACCGGACGGATACAAGAAATTGGCGGATAATATTTTTGCCCTTCATGCCATCGTCCTTAATAGCGGTAATAGCTATTATGGGCTCATCTCCGATATGGATGAGAAAATCGTGAATGAAATGGTCCAGTTACATGTAACGAGCCCTTTCCAATTAACAAAGGAACTGCTTCCCAAGTTGATGTACCAGGAACAGACTGCAATTGTTGCAGTCACATCGATTTGGGGACAGACGGGTGCATCTTGTGAGGTCCTATATTCAATGGTCAAGGGCAGCCAAAATGCATTTATCAAGGCACTGAGCAAAGAAGTATCGCTGAATGGGATCCGAGTGAATGCCGTTGCCCCCGGTGCGATTTCAACGTCGATGCTCGAAACCTTCAGTGCTGAAGATTTGGAAATCATCAAAGGCGATATCCCGATGGGCAGGATGGGCAATTCGAAAGAAGTCGCCGAGGCCGTTTTCTTTCTGCTTTCTGACAAGTCATCATATATCACCGGACAAATCTTAGGCGTAAATGGTGGATGGTACACATGATTTTTGTATGACATGTATAATTTCCTCGGTTCCTTCACAAAATATCTATGTACTATTTTGAAGGAAAGGGTGACCATTCATGTCTGTACTAGACAATTGGGATCAATGGAAAAATTTCTTAGGCGACAGATTAAATCAAGGTGAACAACAAGGTTTATCAGGAGGGGCTGTTACCAACTTGGCTTTTGAAATCGGCGATTACCTTGCTAAGCAGGTTGAGCCCCAGAATGATCAAGAGAAAGTTCTTGCTGATCTTTGGTCGGTCGCAAGCGATGATGAAAAACATGCAATGGCAAGCGTTATGGTCAAGTTAGTCGAGAACAATGGATCAAAGTAAACTATCAAGCCAAAGGCCCTGTTATTAATTAACAGGGCCTTTGGCTTGAAGTTGACAACTATTTATCCTCTTCGATAAAAATGAAGACTTTTATAGGGTTTTTCCTTTTAACTTAACAGGAAATGCTATATTATAGAATCTAGACAATAATAATTAATGGGTACAGGCCTTGAAAATAACGATGGTTAAGTTTTGCCCGGATGTTGGGTAAATGCTTTTAGGCTTAAGGAGTGTTATCGTGGAGAATAAAGAATGGTATTTTGAATATGAAATTCAAGTCAACCGCCCAGGTTTATTAGGGGATATTTCATCCCTGCTGGGTATGCTGTCGATCAATATCATCACTATTAACGGGGTTGATCAAGGCAGGCGTGGCTTACTTTTGTTGGCGAAAGATAGCCGTAATATAGAAAGATTCGAATCAATCCTCCGTACGATGGATACGATAAAGGTCATTAAGCTTAGGGAACCTAAATTGCGTGATCGTCTTGCTGTCAGGCATGGACGTTATATTCAGCGCGATGCTGATGAGAAAAACACCTTTAGGTTTGTCCGTGATGAACTTGGCTTGCTTGTCGATTTCCTGGCCGAGCTATTTAAACAGGAAGGTCATAAATTAATCGGCATCCGAGGCATGCCACGTGTAGGGAAAACGGAATCTATCGTAGCCTCGAGTGTATGTGCTAATAAAAGATGGTTGTTTGTGTCATCAACCCTTTTAAAGCAGACTATCCGCAGTCAGCTTATTGAGGATGAATATAACAATGATAATTTATTCATTTTAGATGGAATTGTTTCGACTCGCCGTGCAAATGAGCGACATTGGCAGTTGATTCGCGAAATCATGAGGCTTGATGCGGTCAAAGTCATCGAGCATCCGGATGTTTTTGTCCAAAATACCGAGTATACTCTCGAAGACTTTGATTATATTATTGAATTGCGAAACAATCCAGATGAAGAAATAACATATGAAGTTGTCGACCAAAAAGACCAGTTTTCTGGATCTGATTTTGGTTCCTTTGACTTTTAAAATGGCAGGTGTTTTTATTTGACTGAGTTAGGTAATCGATTAAAGGAAGCTAGGGAAGCAAAAGGCCTTAGCCTCGAAGACTTACAGGAATTAACGAAGATTCAAAAGCGCTACCTCATTGGCATTGAAGAGGGAAATTACAGTATGATGCCTGGAAAGTTCTATGTACGGGCTTTCATAAAGCAATATTGTGAAGCGGTCGGGCTGGATTCCGAAGAGATTTTTGAACAATATAAGAGTGAAGTGCCTTCAGTCTATAGTGAGGAATTGCCTGAACAACTTTCAAGGGTCCAATCCCGGAAAACGATTCCGGCTGGGGACTCCAAGGTTGTAGAAATGTTGCCTAAAATCCTAGTTTCAGTTTTAGTTATTGGTGTTGCTATATTAATTTGGGTGTTAGTATCCAATTATATGAGCAAGCCAGATACTGCTGATAAAAAGAGTGAAAAACAGAACGAAGTGGTCGGATACAACAAAAGTGATGAATTAAACAAAAAGGAACAAGAGAAAGCGGATAAAAAGCAAGAGGTAAAAAACGAAGATACATCTGACAAGAAAGATGATGCAGATGACGCTGTAGATGAAAAGACCAAGCAAAAACTTACCGTTAGCAGTACAAACGGTAAAAATAGTACGTATGAATTGAAAAATACGGATACATTTAAGTTAAAAGTGACTTCAAAAGGCTCACCATGGGTTGGCATTAAAAATGGTGAAGGTAAATTACTATTCCAAGGGACTATCAGCAAGGACGATAGCGAGGAAATTGATTTCACCAATGAAAAAGAAGCTGTCATCAATGTAGGCAGAGCGTATGAAACGGATATTTTTGTGAACGATGAGAAGCTGGAGTATTCCATTTCACCGACTGAAGTGAATACGCAATTGGTAACGATACAATTTACGAAAGCCGAATAGTCATCTTATAGATGACTATTTTTTCTCTATATTAATGCGGGATTGGTTTACCCGGCATATAAGATTGGATTTTGAGTTAAATTATACATATAAGCATGAGTTGGCCAAGCGCCATAATTATTTTAGATCTATAACGCTTTGCCAAACGGCCGGCGTAAATTTTGGAGGTAAAAGTTTTGAATCTGCCTAATAAGATTACAGTAGCAAGAATCTGTTTAATTCCAGTTTTTTTAATCATCATGCTCGCACCTTTTTCATGGGGCACACTTACTTGGGGAGAATACAGCTTGCCAGTTGCGCACTTAGCTGGAGCGATCCTCTTCATTATCGCTTCTACCACGGATTGGATCGATGGCCATTTTGCCAGAAAATATAATTTAATTACGGATTTAGGGAAATTTTTAGACCCATTGGCTGATAAACTTCTGGTTTCAGCTGCCCTAATTGTTTTGGTTGACCTAGATTTAATGTACGGTCAGTCGTGGATTGCGATCGTGATCATAAGTCGTGAATTTGCCGTAACCGGATTGCGTTTAGTGCTAGCAGGGACAGGGGAAGTGGTTGCAGCTAACCAGCTTGGTAAAATTAAAACATGGGCGCAAATTGTTGCTATTTCGGCATTATTGCTGCATAACCTTCCATTCGCCCTCATTTCACTTCCGTTTGCTAATATCACATTATGGATTGCATTAATCTTTACAATCTGGTCAGGTTTGGATTATTTTATAAAAAACAGAGATGTATTTGTTAATTCAAAGTAAAACGAATGGTGGTTTTGAAAAGATGGATGCAGAAATCATTGCAGTGGGCTCTGAGCTTCTTTTAGGACAAATAAATAACACTAATGGAAGATTCCTATCACAACAATTCGCGGAAATGGGTATCAATGTTTTTTACCATACTGTGGTAGGGGATAACGACCGTCGTTTACAACAAGCTATAGAAATCGCTGAATCAAGGGCGAACTTGATTGTCTTTACCGGTGGACTCGGTCCTACCAAAGATGATTTAACGAAGGAAACGATTGCTCGCCATATAGGGAAAAAGCTCGTTTTTAATGACGAAGCTTTGCAATCCATTGAAGCTTACTTTCAAAAACGGGAACGGCCGATGACGGAAAACAACAAAAAGCAAGCGCTTGTTCTGGAAGGCTGTGAAGTGTTGGCAAACGATCATGGGATGGCCCCGGGAATGTTCTTATCCAAATCTGGGATTACATACATGCTTCTCCCAGGTCCCCCAAGTGAAATGGAACCGATGTTTTTAAGTTACGGGTATGAAGCGATCATGAATAAACTGGACAAGCATGAACGGATCGATTCGAAGGTTCTTCGGTTCTACGGGATAGGTGAAGCTGAACTGGAAACGGTGATTGAAGATCTTCTTGTCAATCAAACCAATCCGACAATTGCTCCCCTTGCTTCCGAAGGGGAAGTGACGTTAAGGATTACCGCTAAAGACTCATCTAAAGACAAATGCGAAGAGCTTATTTTAGAAGCGGAAAAAGAAATTCTTAGCCGGGTTGGAAAGTTCTATTATGGAAGTGATAATACTTCGCTCATAAAGGAGCTTGTAAAAGAATTAACGGTCCGCAAACTTTCGATTGCGGCAGCGGAAAGCTTGACCGGAGGGATGTTCCAAGAGCAGCTGACAACCATCCCGGGCGCCGGTAAAGTCTTCAAAGGTGGTATTGTCAGTTATACGAATGATGCTAAGTCGAATGCTCTAGACGTCAGCGAGGGTACCATCTCTGAGCATGGTGTGGTCAGCGGTGAGTGTGCAATGGAAATGGCCTCTAATGTCCGGAAAAAGCTCGATGCGGATGTAGGCATCAGCTTTACAGGTGTCGCAGGGCCTGATGAACAAGAAGGCAAACCTGTCGGTACAGTATTTATTGGTATTTCATATCGGGATGGGAACACTCATTTCAAAGAGCTAAATCTTTCCGGAAGCAGGGCGCAGAACCGGATTCGAAGTGTGAAGTACGGCTGTCATTACCTATTAAGGGATTTATAAACGTCAAAGCAGGGCTTTTTAAAGCCCTGTTTTTATTTGTTTGAGAAGTTTGTTTCTGTAAAAAAAAGAAAAAAAAGAAAAAAGTTAATTCCATGAAGATGCTTTTTTAAGTTAGTAATTGAAAGAAAATGAGGGATTCCTTATGATAAAACGCTTTTTTACAAAGAATATCCCGAAAGAAAAAAACGAATGAATGTTCGACTTTTTGCTTGGCAAAATAGTAAAAAGAGTATATAGTAAAGATAGGTTTTGAGACAAGATATAAACATTGATCTCAAATAATTGCTAACGTAAGAACACCTTTAATCGGACAGCCGATTATTTGAATATAGAGGAGGAAATTGAGTGAGTGATCGTCAAGCGGCTTTAGATATGGCGTTAAAACAAATAGAAAAACAATTTGGTAAAGGTTCTATTATGAAACTTGGAGAACAGAGTGATCGAAGGATTTCAACCATTTCAAGCGGTTCTTTAGCATTGGACGTAGCATTGGGAGTGGGCGGATATCCAAGAGGCCGGGTCATTGAGATATATGGACCTGAAAGCTCCGGTAAAACGACTGTTGCATTACATGCCATTGCAGAAGTACAAAAGACTGGTGGCACGGCTGCGTTCATTGATGCAGAGCATGCTTTAGATCCAGCATATTCAGAAAAACTTGGTGTGAATATCGATGAGTTATTGCTTTCACAGCCTGATACGGGTGAACAAGCCCTGGAAATCGCTGAAGCATTAGTGCGTAGCGGAGCGGTAGATATCATTGTCATTGACTCGGTGGCAGCCCTTGTTCCTAAAGCTGAAATCGAAGGAGAAATGGGAGATTCCCATATGGGTCTTCAAGCCCGGATGATGTCTCAGGCACTTAGAAAACTGTCTGGTGCCATTAATAAATCAAATACCATTGCCATTTTCATTAACCAAGTCCGTGAAAAAATCGGTGTTATGTTTGGAAATCCAGAAACCACTCCAGGAGGCCGGGCATTGAAGTTCTATTCAACTGTTCGTCTGGAAGTGCGTCGTGCGGAACAATTAAAACAAGGTAATGAAATCGTCGGTAATAAAACGAAAATCAAAGTTGTAAAAAACAAGGTTGCTCCCCCATTCCGTCAAGCAGAAGTTGACATCATGTATGGTCAAGGGATTTCCCAGGAAGGTGAAATCATCGATATGGGTGCAGATTTGGATATCGTCCTTAAAAGCGGCTCGTGGTACTCTTACAATGAAGAGCGTGTCGGACAAGGACGGGAAAATGCGAAGATGTTCTTGAAAGAAAACCAGGATATCGCCCAGGAGATTTCTCAGAAAATCAGAGATCACTATAATCTTGATGGAGAGCATGAATTACCACCAGAAGAAAAAGAAGAAGAACATTTTGAATTGCTTGATTAACAGAAGGAAAAGGCCTAAGCTTGTTCGCTTAGGCCTCTTTCTATATATTATGAATTAGAGTGAAATTGAAAAAGTGCGCAATTTTCAGCGAATTAAGTGGCTGGGGAATACAGATTTACAGTCTACTTCCATAATGAATGTTGCACGTAATGTCGGTTGGTATTAAGAAAACTTGAATAATCATTGATACATAAGGGACAAACGCTTGACAATAAAAATTCTCAACTATACAATTAATATGTATATTTTACAATTTTTCAAACTAAAATTTTGAAAATTAAGTGCTGTATATTGAATTTATGTGCAATGTACTTGCCGACAGTTCAACATTTTATGTAAAAAGTTCATAGCAAGGGGAGGTGAAACGATGGAACCCATGACAATCATCTTCACTTTGCTTGGCCTAATCGTCGGTGCAGTTGTTGGTTATTTTATTCACAAATCAAAGTTTGAGAGTAAAATAACAGGGGCAAAGGGCTCTGCAGAACAAATCCTTGAGGATGCAAAACGTGAAGCGGATGCTCTTAAGAAAGAAGCCTTGTTGGAAGCAAAAGATGAAATTCATAAAGTTCGTTCTGATTCTGATCGGGAATCCCGTGAAAGAAGGAACGAATTACAAAAACAAGAAAATCGGTTATTGCAAAGAGAAGAGAATTTGGACCGTAAGGATGAAACGTTAGACAAACGTGAAAGCCTTATGGAGAAAAAAGAAGATTCTCTAAACCAAAGACAACAGCATATTGAAGTGATGGAAAGCAAAGTGGACGAGACGGTTCGTAAGCAGCAAACAGAGCTTGAACGTGTTTCCGGTTTAACTCGTGAAGAAGCAAAAGCAATCATTATAGACCGAATGGAAAACGAACTGGCTCACGATGTAGCGCTTATGATTAAAGAAAGTGATACCCGTGCCAAAGAAGAAGCTGATAAAAAAGCAAAAGAAATTCTTTCTCTTGCCATTCAGCGTTGTGCGGCTGATCATGTTGCAGAAACCACCGTTTCTGTAGTAAATCTTCCAAATGATGAAATGAAAGGACGGATAATCGGACGTGAAGGACGAAATATCCGGACATTAGAAACGCTAACAGGTATTGACCTTATTATTGATGATACTCCTGAAGCTGTCATTTTATCTGGATTTGATCCAATTAGACGGGAAACGGCACGCTTGGCTCTTGAAAAACTTGTTCAGGACGGACGGATTCATCCGGCTCGAATCGAAGAAATGGTTGACAAAGCAAGACGTGAGGTAGATGAACATATTCGTGAAATTGGTGAACAAACAACTTTTGATGTTGGAGTTCACGGTCTCCATCCAGACCTAATCAAAATACTTGGCCGTTTGAAGTTCCGTACCAGTTATGGGCAAAACGTGCTTAAGCATTCAATTGAAGTGGCCCAGCTTTCAGGTTTACTGGCCGCAGAGGTTGGTGAGGATGAAGTTCTTGCCCGCCGTGCAGGTTTATTGCATGATATTGGGAAAGCAATTGATCATGAAGTGGAAGGCAGTCACGTTGAAATTGGCGTCGAATTAGCCACCAAGTATAAAGAGCATCCAACTGTCATTAACAGCATCGCTTCACATCATGGCGATACGGAACCAACTTCCATAATTTCAGTGCTTGTAGCAGCCGCTGATGCATTATCTGCTGCAAGACCAGGTGCTAGAAGTGAAACGCTTGAAAATTACATTAGAAGACTTGAAAAACTCGAAGAGATTTCCGAATCCTATGATGGAGTGGAAAAGTCATTTGCGATTCAAGCCGGACGAGAAGTGCGGATTCTAGTGAAACCAGAGCAAATAGATGATCTTTCGGCCCATCGACTCGCACGTGATATCCGGAAAAGGATTGAAGAAGAGCTCGATTATCCAGGTCATATAAAAGTCACGGTCATCCGTGAAACAAGGGCAGTCGAATACGCCAAATAAATTGTTAAATAAAAACGAAGTGGTGCAAACCACTTCGTTTTTATTTTTCTACTATTTATCGTTAAGCGTGATTCCTATGATTACCTCATATTATGTTACAATACATACTTGAATATTCTTATCATTAGAAATGTGAATATAGAAAGGGTTTTACAATGAAATTGCTATTTATTGGAGATGTCGTAGGGTCTCCAGGTCGTGATATGATTCAAGAATACCTTCCAAAGTTAAAAGAAAAGTATCGGCCGCATATCACGGTCATCAATGGAGAAAATGCTGCCAGCGGCAGGGGAATTACAGAAAAGATTTACAGGAGTTTTTTAGAGTGGGGAGCGCAGGCGGTGACCATGGGAAACCATACATGGGATAATCGAGATATTTTCAATTTTATTGATGATGCGAAATATCTCATCCGCCCAGCAAACTTTCCAGACGGTGCACCTGGAGAAGGAATGAAGTTTTTAAAATTGAATCAGCAGGAAATTGCGGTCATCAATTTGCAAGCCAGAACATTCATGCCGGACTTGGATTGTCCATTCAAAAAGGCGGAAGAACTCGTGGCAAAGGCACAAAAAAGAACACCAATCATCTTTGTCGATTTTCATGGTGAGGCTACAAGTGAAAAACAAGCAATGGGGTGGTTCCTGGATGGAAAGGTTACAGCCGTTGTGGGTACACACACACACGTCCAGACAGCTGATAACCGTATCTTACCTGCGGGCACCGCTTATATATCAGATGTAGGCATGACAGGACCGTATGATGGGATCCTTGGCATGGAAAGAGGGGCGGTCATCCATCGGTTCCTTACAAGTCTGCCTGTACGTTTTGAAGTGCCTAAAGAGGGACGGACCCTATTAAGTGGGATTATACTGGAAATTGACGATAAGACTGGCAAGGCTAAAAAAATAGAAAGAATACTCATTAACGAAGATCATCCCTTTTATCATTGATTTGAATGGATGGACAGTCAAAAGCTGTCCATCCATTTTTTCATTAATAAAACCTTTGGTGGACAATCCTGGTTTTCTTTGTCATACAAGTTTTACTTGATGAATATAGTAGCAGTGGAAAGTGTTATAACTATTGAGCCAAAGATTATAATCGGCAGGGAAGACAAGGAGGACTAGGAATGGAAATATTAAAGGTTTCAGCAAAATCTAATCCTAATTCTGTAGCAGGCGCACTAGCGGGAGTGCTCAGAGAAAGAGGAGCAGCCGAGATTCAAGCAATCGGTGCAGGTGCGTTAAATCAAGCCGTCAAGGCAGTAGCAATCGCAAGAGGGTTTGTCGCACCTAGTGGAGTTGACTTGATTTGTATTCCTGCCTTTACAGATATACTTATTGATGGCGAAGAGAGAACGGCTATAAAGTTAATTATTGAACCAAGATAATTTCATGAGTGGGTGTCCTGTTTGTCTGACGGCGAGCAGGCTCTTTTTTGTGAAAAAACTAAATGACGAAAAACACGGGTCTCTTTATAATGAAATATATGATTTTTAAAAAGGTAAGGAACAGGAAGGGGGATTACATTGAATATTTTTGACGCACATTGTGATGTGTTAATGAAGATGTTCATCGATCCGGATATTTCTTTTTTGGATAGTGATAAATTACATATAACAAAGCGGGGACTATTGGAGGAAGGGGGAAAAGTACAGTGTTTTGCAATATATATTCCTGAAAAGGTCCACCCTGATATGAGATTTCAGGCGGCTTTGGCAATGGTTGATATTTTTCATGAAAAGATTTTGTCAGAGCCGGAAATGAAATTTATAAAGACCAAGGCAGACATCGATTCCCTAAAAGAAAGAGAAATAGGTGCGTTGTTAACTTTGGAGGGGTGCGATTGCATCGGCAATGATTTGTTGAAACTGAAAACCCTTCTTCATCTTGGAGTGTCCTCTGTAGGACTAACATGGAATTACGCCAACTTGGTAGCTGATGGGGCATTAGAATCAAGAGGGGGTGGGTTGACAGAATTTGGAATCGAGGTGGTGAACCTATTAAATGAGAAGTCAATTTGGTGTGATTTATCGCATTTATCTGAAGCTGGATTTTGGGACACCTTAAAAAGGGCGGAATTTCCCATTGCTTCCCATTCGAATGCCCATCATCTTTGTCCGCATCCGCGAAATTTAAAGGACAGCCAGATAAAGGTCCTTTTGCAGAAAAATGGGGTGATCGGAGTAACCTTTGTCCCTCAATTTCTTTCTAAGCGTGATTCATCTTCGATAAAGGATATCTTGAAACATATAGATCATATCTGTAGTTTGGGTGGTGAGAGGCAAATTGGATTAGGGTCTGACTTCGATGGAATCGAACATATGGTAGAGAATTTAACATCATATAAGGATTATCACAACTTTATCAATGAGCTGAACAGACTTTATTCGAGTGAGTTTGTAAACGGACTTCTTTTTGGGAATTTCACTCGTAATTTCCCTGTTAAAAAGGAAAGATCTTAAGAGTGTTTCAATTCTCACTATATAGATATGAATAAATATTCTGAAAATATAAAAAATAGAAGCAAAAAGGTTGCAATTTGATGGTTTAACCGATAGAATTGAAAGCGTTTAGTACACCTTTTCTAACTAAGGACGATTAATTATACATAGTCGAATGTTCTGAAGAGAGGTGCGGTTAAATGCATTTATATACGAACGTTCTAAAGGAGTGTAAGACATGATCAATCAACTTTCATGGAAAGTTGGCGGACAACAAGGTGAAGGTATTGAAAGTACAGGAGAAATATTCTGTATTGCCCTCAATCGCTTAGGTTACTACTTGTATGGCTACCGTCATTTCTCATCCCGAATCAAGGGTGGACACACGAATAACAAAATTCGTGTAAGTACTACGGAAACACGTGCTATCTCTGATGATTTAGACATCTTAGTTGCTTTTGACCAAGAAACAATTGACGTCAATTATAAAGAATTACATGAGGGTGGCATCATAATCGCAGATGCAAAATTCAAACCTGTCTCTCCAGAAGATACAAAGGCAGAATTATATATTGTTCCATTTACAGAAATAGCAGCAGAATTAGGAACGTCATTAATGAAAAACATGGTCGCTATCGGTGCGACATGTGCTGTTCTAGGAATGGAAATCTCCGTATTCAACGATGTAGTTGATGAAATCTTCGGCCGTAAAGGAGAAGAAATCGTTAAGAAGAATATGGATGCCATTACTGCAGGATACAAGGCAATGGAAGTGATGCTTGGTGAAAAACTAGGTGCAATGGAGCTGGAGAAGGCAGACGGTCAAAAACGATTGTTCATGATCGGAAATGATGCCATCGCTTTAGGCGCAGTTGCAGGCGGCTGTCGTTTTATGGCAGCTTACCCAATTACCCCAGCATCGGAAATTATGGAATACCTAATTAAAAAACTTCCTCAATTGGGCGGGACGGTCATTCAGACTGAAGATGAAATCGCCGCTGCTACAATGGCGATCGGTGCGAACTATGGTGGTGTCCGTGCCATCACGGCTTCAGCTGGACCTGGACTTTCCTTGAAAATGGAAGCGATTGGTTTAGCGGGCATTACCGAGACACCAATTGTCATAGTCGATACACAACGTGGTGGTCCATCTACGGGACTTCCAACTAAGCAAGAGCAATCGGACTTAATGGCAATGATTTATGGTACACACGGTGAAATTCCTAAAATCGTCATGGCTCCAAGTACTGTTGAGGAAGCTTTTTATGATACGGCTGAAGCATTCAACCTTGCGGAAGAATATCAATGTCCAGTTATCATTTTATCCGACTTACAGCTTTCTTTAGGTAAACAAACGGTTCAGCCGCTTGATTACAGCAAAGTGGAGGTAAGACGCGGTAAATTGGTGGACTTTGAAATTGAAGAGGCTGAAAACAATTCATACTTCAAGCGTTATGAAGTAACGGAAGACGGGGTCTCACCTCGAGTTGTACCTGGTATGAAAAATGGAATTCACCATGTTACAGGTGTTGAACATGATGAAACGGGCAGACCTTCTGAGACTGCATTAAATCGTAAAGCCCAAATGGATAAACGGATGCGGAAGTTGAATAATTTAACTAACACATTCCAAACACCAGTATACAAAAATACCCCGCATGAAGAAGCGGATTTATTAATACTTGGTTTTAACTCGACACGCGGGACGATTGATGAAGCGATTGGCCGGTTAGAAACGGATGGAATGAAAGTGAATCATGCGCAAATCCGTTTGATTCATCCTTTCCCTGCTGATGAAGTCCTTTCATTAGTGCAAGCGGCTAAGAAAGTAGTAGTTATCGAAAATAATGCGACTGGACAATTGGCTAATATTATCAAGATGAATGTCGGACATGTTAATAAAATTAAAAGCATCCTAAAATATGATGGCAACCCATTCCTCCCGCATGAAATTCACACACAATGCAAGGAGATGTTCGAATATGGCAACGTTTAAAGAGTTTCGTAATGATGTAAAACCTAACTGGTGTCCTGGCTGCGGAGATTTCTCCGTTCAGGCTGCCATGCAGCGTGCAGCAGCCAATGTAGGATTGGAGCCGGAGAACTTGGCTGTTGTTTCCGGTATCGGCTGCTCAGGCCGTATATCCGGTTACATCAAGTCATATGGTTTTCATGGAATCCATGGCCGCTCACTGCCAATTGCTCAAGGAGTGAAAATGGCCAACCGTGAATTGACCGTAATAGCTTCAGGCGGAGACGGTGATGGTTTTGCAATCGGGATGGGACATACGATTCATGCGATCCGTCGTAATATCGACATTACGTATATCGTCATGGATAATCAAATTTATGGGTTGACAAAAGGCCAGACTTCTCCACGGTCAGCTGCTGGATTTAAAACAAAATCCACTCCAGAAGGATCGATTGAACAGGCTGTTTCACCTATGGAATTAGCATTATCAGCTGGCGCTACCTTTGTCGCCCAAAGCTTTTCCACTGACTTGAAAGACCTTACAGCAATCATTGAAGCAGGGATTAATCATAAAGGGTTCTCATTCATCAATGTTTTCTCTCCTTGCGTAACTTATAATAAGATCAATACGTATGATTGGTTTAAACAAAACTTAACTAAATTGAACACGATTGAAGGCTATGATTCTTCAAATAAAGAACAGGCCATGCAGACTTTGATGAAACATGACAGCCTTGTGACAGGGATTATTTATCAAGACTCTTCACGCCCTTCGTACCAGGAATTAATACCAGGGTATGCTGAAGCAGGGTTAAATAAATCAGATCTGACACTTGATCAAGCACATTTTGATAAGCTTGTTGCTGAATTTATGTAAAAGTTAAAAGGTTCACCCCTTAAAATGGGGTGAACCTTTTTTGAGATTAATTGGAAATCTCAAGTGGAGAGAATTACTAAACTCTTTGGATTAGCTTACCACCAACCGTTATTGCATCCACGGTTACAGCCGAATGAGAAGAAATTGCAACGATTCCTTCTGCAACAACAATGGTGATGGCGGTCCCGATCGCGGTCCCGATCGCGGTCGCGATCCCGATCCCGATCCCGATCCCGATCATGGTCACGGTCACGGTCACGTCTTTGACAGCCTCTCACAGCACGACAAAAATCGTCTGCAATTCTGTCGTTATCGTTGTTGTTATTATGATGATGGTGATTATTGTTACATGACATATAAGTCACTCCTTCAATTATTTTATTGTACAAGATATCTTATTCGAGAGCGGACGAGATGCTATAGAAACATGACCCATTTAATAAAAATGTACGAATGCACTAAAAATCATCATTATTAATGTGAAGAGGCCGGTACAAAAGCGATTATGGTATTTTTTAGATTAGTTTTTCATATCTTTACATATTAAGGTAGATGAATGAGCAGCCCTATTTCAGGGGGAGTGTACATGTTGAGAGGGAAAATGAAAGCAGTTGTCAAACATCACCGAGGTTATGGAGCACAAATGCAGGTTGTCGATATTCCGGATATTCGAGAGGACGAGGTATTGATTCGAGTCAACATGACCTCGATTTGCGGAACTGATATTCATATTTTCACTTGGGATAAATGGTCACAGGGAAGAGTGAATCCACCATACGTATTTGGGCACGAGTTCGCAGGGGAAGTAGTGGAGATAGGAGCAATAGTGAATAATGTTTCAGTTGGGGATTATGTATCTGCCGAAACACATATCGTTTGCGGTGCATGCCGTCAGTGTTTAACGGGACAGTTTCATATTTGTAAAAATACGAGTATTGTTGGTCTCGATATACAGGGGTGCTTTGCTGAGTATGTAGCTCTGCCCGCCAAGAATCTATGGATAAATCCAATTGACATGCCGCCCGATATAGCTACCATCCAAGAACCGATGGGTAATGCCGTCCATTCTGTCCTTGCAGGCGATGTGCTTGGTAAAACGGTGGCAATCATTGGCTGTGGACCAATTGGACTTATGGCAGTGGCTGTTGCAAAGGCTGCAGGTGCTGATAAAGTAATCGCTCTTGATATTAATGATTATCGACTTCAGCTTGCAAAAAAGATGGGGGCTACACACCTAATCCATTCACTTAAACAAAATCCACTGGAAATCACGAAAGGCCTCACAGATACGGATGGGGTGGATGTAGTTTGTGAAATGAGCGGAAATCCTGCTGCTATCGAACAAGGGTTTAAGATGGCGACAAATGGTGGAAGGATATCAATCCTGAGTCTGCCGGCTCAGCCCGTCACACTGAATATAACGGAGGATATCGTTTTCAAGGGACTTACTGTACAAGGGATAACCGGAAGGAAAATGTTTTCAACCTGGCAACAAGTTTCAAGTCTGCTTGGAAGTGGGAAGGTTGATGTAAAACCAATGATTACGCACCGTTTTTCGCTAAGCGATTTTGAGAAAGGATTTGATCTAATGATCAAAGGTCAGTGTGGTAAGGTACTCCTGATACCTTAAAGAGTGATAAGGTTCACGAGTAAAGCGGTCAAACTCACGAGTAAAGTGCCGAAATTCACGAGTAAAGCGGTCAAACTCACGAGTAAAGTGCCGAAATTCACGAGTAAAGCGCAAATTCACGAGTAAAGTGCCGAAATTCACGAGTAAAGCGGTCAAACTCACGAGTAAAGTGCCGAAATTCACGAGTAAAGCGTCCAAACTCACGAGTAAAGCGGTCAAACTCACGAGTAAAGTGCCGAAATTCACGTAAAGCGCAAACTCACGAGTAAAGCGCAAATTCACGAGTAAAGCGTCCAAACTCACGAGTAAAGCGCTCGAATTCACGAGTAAAGCGGTCAAACTCACGAGTAAAGTGCCGAAATTCACGTAAAGCGGTCAAACTCACGAGTAAAGTGCCGAAATTCACGTAAAGCGCAAATTCACGAGTAAAGCGGTCAAACTCACGAGTAAAGCGCCCAAACTCACGAGTAAAGCGCCTAAATTCACGAGTAAAGCGCTCGAATTCACGAGTAAAGCGCAAATTCACGAGTAAAGCGCTCGAACTCACGAGTAAAGCGGTCAAACTCACGAGTAAAACGCCCAAATTCACGAGTAAATCGACCAAACTTACGAGTAAATTGCATGGTCTGCATTTGAAATAGCTGTGAAGGAATAGTATCATCCTATCATCCTATCATTTAATAAGAAGGGGCTAAGTTCGTTAGAATATGCGAATCAGGCCCCTTCTTTAATGTTCTCAATTACCGTATCTGTGAATAATTTCTTACAATTGAAGAAGGCACGACAGAATGATTGTTTCTTGCTGTTAAAAGCTTTATACTATGTTAATGTGGATATATCACACTTAAAAGCTAATATTTACTGGTGATTTTTAAAAGGAATGACGTATAAAAACATTAGAAACTAGATAGGTCTTGGAATAGTTGGTGAAAGAAATAAACTAACTATTTTGAAAGGAGATTAACTATGAACGAGAAACAACGATTAGAATCACAACAAGTACAGGCTGAGAATCCAGCGGACAAAAAATCCGATAAGGACTACAGTAAGTACTTTCAAGCCGTTTATATTCCGCCTTCCTTAAAAGATGCGAAAAAGCGAGGAAAAGAAGAAGTAGAATATCATGATGATTTTGCGATTCCTGAAGGTTTCCGTGGTATGGGAGAAGGCAAAAAGTTTTACATTCGTACATATGGCTGTCAAATGAATGAACATGACACAGAGGTAATGGCGGGTATTTTTACGGCACTTGGTTATCAGCCTACAAACACGGTTGATGATGCGAACGTCATTTTACTTAACACATGTGCGATTCGGGAAAACGCTGAGAATAAAGTGTTTGGTGAATTGGGTCATTTAAAATCATTGAAATTGGAAAAGCCGGATTTATTGCTTGGGGTTTGCGGCTGCATGTCCCAAGAAGAGTCAGTTGTAAAGCGAATTCTTGAGAAGCACCATTTTGTTGACATGATTTTCGGAACGCATAATATCCACCGTTTGCCCCAAATTCTTAATGAAGCTTATCTTTCAAAGGAAATGGTCATTGAGGTTTGGTCAAAAGAAGGTGATGTAATCGAGAACCTTCCGAAAGTGCGTAAAGGCAAAACGAAAGCATGGGTTAATATCATGTATGGCTGCGATAAGTTTTGTACATACTGCATCGTACCATATACAAGGGGAAAAGAAAGAAGTCGCAGACCTGAAGATATTATACAAGAAGTGCGTCATTTGGCTGCCCAGGGCTACAAAGAAATAACCCTTCTTGGACAGAATGTTAATGCTTATGGTAAAGATTTTACGGATATTGAATATCGTTTCGGTGATTTGATGGATGAAATCCGCAAAATCGATATTCCTCGTATTCGATTTACGACAAGTCACCCCCGTGACTTTGATGATCACTTGATTGAAGTTCTGGCTAAAGGCGGCAATCTTGTTGACCATATCCATCTTCCTGTTCAATCGGGAAGTACGGACACTCTTAAAATCATGGCTCGTAAATATACACGTGAACAATATTTAGAGTTAGTAAAAAAGATTAAGGAAGCTATCCCAAGTGCATCACTAACGACTGACATCATTGTCGGCTATCCGAATGAAACGGAAGAGCACTTTGAAGAAACGATGTCTTTATACCGCGAAGTTGGTTTTGATGCAGCATATACTTACATTTATTCACCACGTGAGGGAACTCCTGCTGCGAAAATGCAGGATAATGTACCGATGGAAGTGAAAAAGGAACGTCTTCAGCGCTTGAATGCACTTGTAAATGATACGTGTGCGTTGAAAATGAAAGAGTATGATGGACAGATTGTTGAAGTGCTTGTAGAAGGTGAAAGCAAGAAGAATGCGGAAGTATTAGCAGGCTATACAACCAAAAATAAGCTCGTCAACTTCAAAGGACCAAAATCTGCCATTGGCCAAATCGTAAAAGTGAAAATCACTGGAACGAAAACATGGTCATTAAATGGGGATATGGTTGAAGAAGCAACGGCGATTGAGGTGGAGTAATATGACGAAATATACTAAAGATGACATTCTGACAAAAGCAGCCGAGCTCGCTGAGATGATTGCCAGCACGGAAGAAGTCGATTTCTTTAAAAGGGCTGAAGCTCACATCAATGAAAACCAAAAAATCCGGGAAATGATTGCAAGTATCAAAAGTTTGCAAAAACAGGCGGTCAACTTCCAGCATTACGGCAAAGAGAAAGCATACAGCCAAGTTCAGGAGAAAATTGATGCATTGGAAAAACAATTGGACGAACTACCGATCGTCCAAGAATTCAAACAATCCCAAGTTGACGTAAATGATCTTTTACAAATGGTCTCATCACAAGTATCGAATAAGGTGACTGACCTGATTATTGAATCAACCCAAGGCGATGTCCTTCGCGGCGAGACAGGTTCACAGGTACAAGCTGGCGGCGGAAGCTGTTCATGAATATAAAAAAGCCCTTCTGATTTCAGAAGGGCTTTTTTATATTCGGAAATCCTTATACGGCGCCCATTCGTGACACATATCCCAAAACATGCGCATAAAATAACCTAGGTTTAAAACATTACAGCAGTTTTCAAATAAAAAAAATTCTACGCACACTAGACTTTTACCACGCATAGGATGAATGGAAACTGTATGAGGAGGGTTCGCTAGCATGTCACAATATAGAGAGATAATTACTAAAGCGGTGGTGGCAAAAGGACGTAAATTTACAAAGTCCTCTCACACCATTTGCCCGGCTCATCATCCTTCTAGCATTCTAGGTTGTTGGATCATCAACCATAAATACGATGCAAAGAAAGTCGGCAAAAAGGTAGAAATCCACGGCAGCTACGAAATCAACGTTTGGTATTCTTATAACCATAATTCAAAAACGGAAGTTGTTACTGAAAAAGTGCAATATACCGACGTGATTTCGTTGAAATACCGTGATCCCGATTGTCTTGATGACCATGAAATCGTTGCAAAATCTGTCCAACAGCCGAATTGTTTAGAAGCTTGCATCTCCCCATGTGGGCAAAAAATCATCGTCCATGTGGAAAGAGAATTCTTTGTGGAAGTCGTCGGCGAAACGAAAATTTGTGTCGCTGTTAATCCAGATGGCCGCTGTGAGGATGACTGGGGCTCTGATTTCGATGATGAGGAATTTGAAGATTTAGATCCGGATTTCCTTGATGAATTCGAAGACGAATAGAATAGAATATGGAAAGTAACTACCGGATGACATTCCCTTCATCCGGTTTTATTTATTTTGAAACGGGATAGGTCCTTTGCAGTTTTTAGGGAATGGGTAAATAATGTTTTGTATGATTGTACGGATTTCTAGCAATATACAGTCCCTTCATAGGAAAAAATTGATTTACGATGAATATCCGAATGCAGGCAATGTAGCATTCCCGTATGTTATAATGTAGGACATAAATGAATAATAGATTTTAGTTTGGAAAGGTTTTGAAGGAATGGCTGGATATACTCCGATGATACAGCAATATTTAAAAATTAAGGCAGAGTATCAGGATGCCTTTTTATTTTTTCGTTTAGGCGATTTTTATGAAATGTTTTTTGATGATGCACTGAATGCATCACAGGAGCTCGAAATTACATTAACGAGCCGAGAAGGTGGAAGCGAAGATCGAATTCCGATGTGCGGCATTCCGTATCATTCGGCTGCTAATTATATTGATATATTAATAGAAAAAGGATTTAAAGTAGCTATTTGTGAACAGACGGAAGATCCCAAACAAGCCAAAGGCGTAGTGCGCAGGGAAGTTGTCCAGCTGATTACGCCGGGTACGAAAATGGATAGTAAAGGTCTTCGAGAAAAGGAAAATAATTACATCACCACCATCACTTCTTTTCATGATGGTCAGTTTGGTTTTGGGTACAATGATTTATCTACAGGGGAAAATAAGGTCACGTTGATTGAGAGTTTCGAAGAAGTTCTCAATGAATTTGCTATCCTTGGTGCGAGTGAAGTGGTCATTTCTGAGGATTTCAATGAAGAATGGAAAAAAAGGCTGCAAGAACGGGGCGCCGCAGCTCTATCCCTAGAAGATAATTTGGAACAAAGTGAGTCGTTCGTTCCTTTATTGCATCTTTTAAAGGCCGAAAAGCAGAAGACAACCACCACACGTTTATTGAATTATCTATACCGCACACAAAAGCGCAGTCTGGATCATTTACAGCCAGTACTTGCATATGAAACGTCACAATATATGAAAATTGATTATTATAGCAAACGCAATTTGGAGTTGACTGAAACCATCCGTTCCAAAGGTAAAAAAGGCTCATTATTATGGCTGCTTGATGAAACGAAAACAGCCATGGGCGGAAGAATGTTGAAGCAATGGATTGATAGACCGCTCATAAGTAAAAAACAGATCGAGCGAAGGCAAAATCTTGTTGAAACCCTGAAAAATCAATACTTCGAACGGCAAGACTTACGCGAACGCCTTAAGGAAGTATACGATTTGGAGCGGCTTGCCGGAAGGGTCGCCTTTGGGAATGTTAATGCCAGGGACTTGATTCAGTTGAAACGTTCGTTGCAACAGGTTCCCATCATCCGTGAAATCGTGAAGTCAATGGCTTCCAATCAGGAGATTTCAATTCTTGCCGATAAATTGGATCCTTGTGAAGAAGTCACGGATTTGCTTGAAACCGCGCTAGTTGAAAACCCACCATTGTCCGTCAAGGAAGGAAATATCATTCAGGACGGTTTCCATGATGAGCTGGATACATACAGGTATGCCAGCAGAAACGGAAAAACTTGGATTGCTCAGCTGGAACGCGAAGAACGGGAACGGACAGGGATCAGATCATTGAAAATCGGTTATAATCGTGTGTTTGGCTATTATATTGAAGTCACACGTGCCAATCTGCATCTGCTTGAAGAAGGGCGCTATGAACGGAAGCAAACGTTAACGAATGCCGAGCGTTATATCACACCAGAATTGAAAGAAAAGGAAGCTTTGATTTTACAAGCCGAAGAAAAAAGCATCGGTTTGGAATATGACCTGTTCCTCAATCTGCGTGAAGAGGTTAAAAGTTATATCCCACGCTTACAGGATTTAGCAAAGGGCGTCAGTGAACTAGATGTCCTGCAGTGCTTTGCTACGATTAGCGAAGAACGCCATTATGTGAAGCCTGTCTTTACTGATAATCGAAGAATCGTCTTGAAGGAAGGGCGGCATCCAGTAGTCGAAAAAGTCCTTCAATCACAGGAGTATGTCCCCAATGACTGCTTCATGGACGGAGACAGGGAGTTACTCTTGATCACAGGGCCCAATATGTCGGGTAAAAGTACGTATATGCGTCAGATTGCGCTAACCTCGATTCTAGCGCAAATTGGATGCTTCGTTTCTGCAAGTATAGCTGAATTGCCTATTTTTGATAAGGTATTCACTAGGATTGGCGCGGCCGATGATTTGATTTCTGGCCAAAGTACTTTCATGGTTGAGATGCTTGAAGCAAGGAATGCCATCATGAATGCGACGGAAAACAGTTTAATTTTATTTGATGAGATCGGGCGGGGAACATCAACATACGATGGGATGGCACTTGCCCAAGCCATAATTGAATATATCCATGAGGAAATTGGTGCGAAGACCCTTTTTTCCACTCATTATCACGAATTGACGGTATTAGCATCGGAACTGCCCAAATTGAAAAATATTCATGTCAGTGCAATTGAGCAAAATGGTAACGTCGTTTTCCTTCATAAAATTAAAGAAGGACCAGCAGATAAAAGTTATGGAATTCATGTGGCCAAACTTGCTGATCTACCAACGCAGTTGATTGACCGGGCAGCAGCTATCTTAGCACATTTAGAGAATGAAAATGGACAAGCAAAGGCGCTACCTGCAGAGCCAGTTGATGCTATAAAAGCACCGATTGCTGCAGCTGCTCCAGAAATACCTGACAATGAGGCACAGCTGTCCTTCTTTGGCGAAGAGGCACCTAAAGGAAGAGTGAATTCTTCTCCTAAGGAAAAAAAGGTGCTGGATGACATAAAATCGCTGGATATCCTTGAAATGACGCCACTCGAGGCGATGAACACCCTTTATAAATTGCAAAAGAAACTTAAATGAGTAAATAAAGCGAGGCGATAAAAATGGGAAAAATCATACAGCTGGACGAGGCTTTATCGAATAAAATCGCAGCTGGCGAAGTTGTTGAACGCCCAGCCTCAGTCGTAAAGGAACTTGTGGAAAACGCCATAGATGCAAACAGTACCATCATTGAGATTGAATTGGTGGAGGCTGGACTTGGTTCCATTCGAATCGTGGACAATGGCGATGGGATTTTGGCTGATGATATAGAGCAAGCATTTAAACGACATGCTACAAGTAAAATAAAAGATGAAAACGATCTATTCCGAATTCGAACACTTGGTTTCCGCGGGGAAGCTATGCCAAGTATTGCCTCAGTTTCCCGTTTTGAATTGAAAAGCAGCACAGGTGAAGGCGTAGGGACGCGCATTCTTCTTGAAGGCGGGATGGTGAAGGAACTTGAGGCTTCATCCAGCCGTAAAGGAACGGATATCCTTGTTACCGACTTATTTTACAATACACCTGCAAGGTTGAAATATATGAAAACCGTTCATACCGAGCTTGGAAATATTACAGATGTCGCTAACAGGCTCGCACTTTCACACCCGGATGTTTCTATACGATTATCACACAATGAGAAGCGTATCCTGCATACGAATGGTAACGGTGATGTCAGGCAGGTGCTAGCTGCAATCTATGGGACGAATATCGCCAAAAAGATGATTCCCATTCAGGCAAGCTCTTTGGACTTCACTTTATCAGGTTATATCGTTATGCCTGAGGTCACCCGGGCTTCAAGGAATTATATATCAACGATGATAAACGGCCGTTTCATTAAAAACTATGCACTAGTGAAAGCGATTTTGGATGGGTACCATACCCTTCTTCCGATTGGCCGGTTTCCAATTGCTTTGTTGAATATTGAAATGGATCCAATTCTTGTCGATGTCAACGTCCATCCATCCAAAATGGAGGTTAGGCTCAGCAAGGAACATGAATTGTACAGCCTCGTATCAGAAACAATCAAATCTGCGTTTAATAAGTTATCTCTCATTCCAAGTGGATATACACCTGCACCAAAGCCGGAACAGGTGAAAAGTGAGCAAACTACGCTTGATTTGGACCATGTTGTGGAAAGAGGGAAGCGAGTCCTTGAAGAAGCCAAGAAGGAAGCTTCACTATTGAAGGATACCTTGATTCGGGAAAAGCAGGAACAAAAGCATGCTGAGGATCATGTCGAAGATTTTAATTTCGAACCAAAGGAATTAATCTACAGCAATGAAGAGCAGCATCAAAATACAGATGCTTATATCCCGGTTTTACCAGAGGATGAAAGAAAACCATACTTCGAATCGGCAGAAAAGTATACAACCTATACGGTCGAACAAGAGGAAGAAATCGAGGGAAATGAATCGGAAAGTCGAATCCCTCCGATGTACCCAATTGGGCAAATGCATGGTACGTATATTTTCGCCCAAAACGAAAAGGGCTTGTATATAATCGACCAACATGCGGCACAGGAACGGATCAAATACGAGTATTTTAAAGAAAAAGTCGGACAAGTCGAGAACGAACTACAAGATATGCTGGTTCCAATCACGCTTGAATTTTCGACAGACCAATGTATTCGGATAAATGAATATCAGCATGAGCTGGAAAAAGTTGGCGTCTATTTAGAGGAGTTTGGCTATAATGCCTATATTGTACGATCACACCCACAATGGTTCCCTAAAGGGATTGAACAGGAAATCCTTGAAGAAATGATAGAACAATTATTATTGATGAAAAAGGTCGATATCAAAAAACTGCGCGAAGAAGCAGCCATCATGATGAGCTGTAAAGCCTCCATAAAGGCAAACCGTCATCTGCGCAGTGATGAAATACAAGCACTATTGGATGAACTAAGACGAACAACAGATCCCTTCACATGTCCTCACGGAAGACCGATCATCATCTCTTATTCCATTTATGAAATGGAGAAAATGTTCAAGCGGGTCATGTAATTAAAAGCAATGGAGAACCCTATATTTGATAGGGCTCTCCATTGCTTTTTCAGTTAATTGACCACAAAATGACCACATTTATCGGTCCATGCTCTTTTTTCCTAGAGATTTTGAAAAGTTTTCTGCAGAGGAGTCCTGTATATTCTATGTAACATGACTAGTTTAACGAAAGTTTCATTATCGACATCAATTGTCATTTGATGTGTTGCTGATTTAGCCATTTTTGTAATGAAGCAGATTGGATTACAGGTCGGATTATTCATCCAGAATGGTATGATTCTAGAACCTTTATGTTGTATTAAATTCCAAGGATAGATATCGACTTGTGAAGGTTTCAACTTAAGCTCTCAGTTGCTTTAGTGGAACATGAAGGGTTTTTAGTTTACGGAGCTCGGTAGACTTATATATAATAGATTAAAACCATTAGGAGTTGACTTTATGATTAATCGGATCAGGAATAAATTGATTCCCTCACAGGGAATGGGAGAAGAAGTAGAAAATATCTACGCTATCTTGCCCCCGCCAGGAACCATTATCGGAGAGGCAACAGAAGAAGAAATGGAAAAGGCAGCAGAGTTAGAAATTAGACATATGGCTTTCATGAGGTTGCAGGAAATGAATATACAATTTGACGGTGCGTCTTATAAAGAACTATTAAAAGAATTTCAAGATTTTGAAACCGATTCGAGTAAATTTTGGAGAGATATATCCAGCCGTTTATCCGTTCCGTATGAATGGCCAATTAGAATTGATCATGCAAACGGCCCTATTTATATTGGTGAACACGATTTATTTGAAGAAGAAGAGAATGAGGATTGATATTGAAATTTACGCCTGGAATAGTCGAATGGGTTCATGTACACCGATTTTAGAGCGTTAACCAAAAGGGTTAACGCTATTTTTGTTTGCCAATTTAGCTGGTTAATAAGTAAGTGAATGTTTCCTTCTTATTGAGCTAGTTGCTGGTAGTTTTGGTTTGGGAAAGGACCAAGAATAATAATTGTGGTTTAACTGTTTTTTTAAAAGATTTTACTTAACCTAAACAACTAACGGATGAGTTAGTTGTTTATGGATCACAAAAATAATCCATATCTTTTATAGTTTTTTTCTATATTATGGATGATTAACAAGTGAACGGTTTTTACGATTTTTCAAAGCCTCATCATAACAGGAAATCTAAGAATCGAACCCTAAAGAAAATTAACGAAGAGAGTTAGTGGACTTTTTTTAAACTCTTTAAACGTTATATAAATCGAATATAACAATGATCGCTTTTCTAATAGAAAATACTGGGCAGGATAGTGGATGAACAAAGAACACTGGGACTGAATTTTTGATAGCCCATTCCTCACCCAACCTTCTTGCATAATATGATTATACGCGCCAATAGATTGTGAAGGAGGTGATTACTTGGGAGAGAAAAAAGGCTCAAACTCCGTTTCTAATAACCATTCTCATTGTTTTGAACCATTCATAAGTCCCAACCCTATAACTTCATTTAATCCTGTTCAACGCTTTCCTAAAATTGATAAAACAGCATTTGTAAGTCAGTTTTCCAGTGTCATAGGTGATGTTACCATTAGAAACAATGTTTATGTAGCCCCTAATGTAAGTATACGTGCGGATGAAGGAACCCCTTTTTATATAGGTTCTAATACAAATATCCAGGACGGGGTAATTTTACATGGTTTATTAAATAAAAAGATTTCAGCTGGAGCAAAAAGGTATTCTATATTCATTGGAGATGAAGTGACCATTGCTCATGGAGCACTTGTTCATGGTCCTTGTTATATCGCAGACAAAGTATTTGTTGGTTTTAATGCCATTGTTTATACCGCAATTGTAGGGAGAGGGGCATTTATTTCTTATAATGCCGTGGTTACAAATGGCGTTCGAATTCCACCTAAAAGGTTCGTACCACCTGGAGCTAATATAGATTCTCAAGAAAAAGCGGATGCACTTTCGCCAGTACCAAAGGATAGTAAGGAATTTGCACATGAAGTTCAACGAGTCAATCAAGAATTCCCCGCATCGTATCACCTGTTATTTGGGAAAAATCGTTGCTCCTGCGGATTTGCCTATGACCAACATTAAAATGGGAATGTATGCAACGGATTCCTTTTCGCAGAGGACAGAAATACGGAAGGGTGCACTAAGGAGACCAAATAAAGTGGTCTCTTTTTTATTTGTTCACTACATTAATGTTTATCAAAGCCTCTTTAAAAAGGGGAAGTGAAACATGGGAAACGTAAAAAGCAATATGATTGAAAAGGTGGGAATCACCTCAACCGTTTCTGCGGCAAATTTGTTTGCCGTACTGCCTATTACTGGTGAACATAAGATAAAGGGGGATTAGGAGATATGCTGTTAATTATAACCATGATATTCACTTAATCTCATCAAGGGAAGGGATGCCTGCGCAGTAGTATCCTAAAAGAGTTGAAATCGTATAGGGTCAAAAAATTACGTTGTTTTACTACGGTAATCCCATGATGAAAGTGATCGATAAAAAAAACACATTCACGAGTGTTGGGCATGGCTAAAGAGGACGTGGATTGTGATTTCCGGACATACCTATCGGAAAATGCACAGGTTTATGGGTAGGGGCAATTCGAATCAAAAATTGGAATCGCTTGTTTTAAAGAGGTGAAAATAATAATTCCTTTTTGATAAACGCAATTAATTAGTATAAGTGTGTATTTGATGAATTTAACTAAAGTATAGAAGGGGGGAATGCGAGAATTTAGGTGTAGTATCCACTGTAGGAACCATAGTCTGTAATTGCAAAAACTCCTTTTGAAAAGGAGCATCATTATATAAGAATTTATGATGAAATAAATAATTGCGATATTCCGGAGTTTTTGGAATGTTTAGTCTTTTGAAGGGTTAACATTAGATTGATAGGCTACAACATCAGCGATAAATGAACCGAGAAGAAGCCTCCCAATGTGAGTATTCTGCCGATTAAAATGTTCTTTGCTTCTTCAAGTTGAGAACAATTATTTTAGTTGTTGTCCATTTAATTTTGCCTCCTGCCGCCTAGGTTTGATTATTTAAACTACTTGTTGTGAACTTATATTATTTTTGATAAAGGTTAGGATAGATAACGTTTTGTAAGAAAATCACTTCTCTCTTTAAGGCTTCTGTAACTGTGATTAATGAATTCCGATCTTTCTGTAACAAGGCGATTTGATTTTCCATTTTCTTTATTTTATCATTTAGTTCTTGTGTTTCTTGTTCCGCTTTTTTATCTAAAATAATGGTTTCTTCAATTGCAATGGCGGTACCACTTGATGAAATTAAGTCTCCAAGTGCACCTAAGATAGCACCAAATAAAGATAATATAAACCCTGAATTTGATTCCGACCCTGATGCTGAAGTATCCGAGTTTGCTGAAACCTCTTCTACTTCAACTTGTTCTACTTCTTGAGCTTCTGCTGCAATCCCTAGAATAGTAAGGAGGTTTCCTATGTTAGTAATCATCGAACCAAATAAATCAATCTTATCCCCAATATGCGGAGGTAAGGAAGTTAAAAAATGCTCTTCTTCAGGTACTCTCATAACTTCTCACCTTCTTGGCTGTAATTTGATTTTATTAATTAAGCTAATTGTGGTAAAATTCAGCGCTTGTTCGATGCCTTTTAATTTGCAAATTACCTTATCAATATCCTCTACTCTCAAAACTTTGAGAATATTCTTATCAATCATATATAATAAATCCTCTAAGCAATTTATAATATCTTTGTATGATTTTATTAACAAGTTATGTTCCTTATCCAAAAATTCCGGTGGAGTAATCGTCACTAAAGATTGTACGCTAGTCTGCCCTACACTAATGGCATTTTTCTTAGATAATGTATGCAATCCAAAAAAATTGTTCGAATAAAAATTAAAAAATCTCATCTTACTTACCACGTAATTAATGCTTAATAATGATGCAAATTGGATGAATGCAATATTGTTTCGCTGCCCTTGGAGAAAAATAAAAAGCCTTGTCTGATCGAGAAGGGCAATTTATGTTTGAGCATATTCAGTTTGATGAGATATTGGTGTGATCGTAGTGTATTAAAAAAGCTCTTCTCTTTATTGAAGAGGGGTTATTATCATGGCGAAAAAAATCGTTCGTATCAACAAGCAAAAAAGTTCTCAGAATGTACATACTCCTAGGTAATGAACCTGAACATCCTCCTTATCTTGACATAATCTAAATCAAATAAAGATTTGAGGAGGACTCACTAAAAATGTATGATTTATTAACAAATGAATATCTTCATTCAAATGATTTAAGGAGACAATTTGGTTTTGGGTTTCCTTTTTTAGGGGCTCTTGCTGCGGGAGCATTGCTTTCTGTACCTTTTTATGGTGGATATGGGGGGTATTATGGATACGAAGGATACGATGGATTCGATGCATATGTATATCCAGGATATGCCCCATATCAAGAATTTTATTCATACTACCCTTATTGAGAAAAGAGATTTAGTGACTAAGAACAAGAGTGAATATGAAATTGTAAAGCTACCCTAAATTTTAAAGCCACTCTAAAAAATGGAGGGCTAATTATTGTTTTATAAAAATGAATCAAAATGGGGGTCTAACATTTTTAACTAACTCCGTAATATCGTTATCAGCGTTATATACGACTTGATCGATCCGAAAATCCTCACTAGCTGCATAGTTACTTTTTATCTGCTGGATCCATTTGTAAGCTGCAACCGCAGCTGTCCAATCTGGGTCTTTCTTAAAGTCTGAATGTATGACAGGGAAACTTCCGGTTTGTAAAAATTTAGTTTCCCTCGAATGTAAGTATACCTTTATCGTAATGTACATACTTTTGTTAACCTTCTCAGTTTATTTATTGAAATCAAGTAATCTTATTCCCTTTCACAATCATCATTGCCTGAATCTAGCCATTGTCAATATTCGTTCTTCATATTGACAAACAAAACCATCACCATTCAAATCATTGGAGTGAGTTTGTTTTTTATATTCCTGTGATTTCTGTTTTACTTGTTGTTGTGCTGCTCATTCAGCCGCTTCTTTAGTTTTCTTTTCTCTAGTTTCTTCCTTTTCCGGATATTCTATGCCTTTGGAACAGTCGCCACATCTGCAATAGGGACAAAAGGAGCGGGTGCTGTATCGAAGACAGGAGTAGCGAATAAAAAAGCCGCTGCAGTCAAATGTGCTTCTAAATAATAAGGAATGTCCTCCTTTCCTAACCTGATTGCCATACAACCAAACTGTTTTGGGCAGAGGAAGTCCCATATAATTCGGGTAATGGTAATGGATTAAAAGAATTTTCCATGGCACAATGACCTAAGTGGTAAACGTAAGGGTAATGATTTATAAGGGTACTAGAGAACAACTTGTGGCTAAACCTAAAAACTTAAAATGGATGAAAATGGAACTTAACTATATACCAAAATGGGCTATGTGTGAGTTTTGAGATGCTCTAATATTATTGAAGAAACTCGGTGGAATATAAAACTGGATAAGATAAATCCTAGTATAATAATTGTATCCAAGTTGTAATGGATTTTTATAGGTCCGAATCATGTGCTGGATATTGATAATTTTGTGGGAATCTTTTGTTTCCTCTAGATCACTTACCTTTAATAATAATAATGCAGTGGATTAGGTGGAGGTTGATAGATACAGGTACGTATCATTCTTAACGGAAACTGCTAATCTGATTTTTTTGTATAATCAAACTTTTAATATACAGAGTCTTCTCATTTCGTGTTTTGAAATTACAGTGATATAATGATTTCTGTGATTTTAAAGTTTAACATAGGAAGTGGCTAAATTGTCGAACAATTCGAAAGAGAGTAAATTCGTCCCGTACGTCTCTGCATCTAAATCTTTACCGGAATTAACAGTAACTGCAATAATTCTAGGCATCATTCTTGCAATTGTCTTCGGGGCAGCAAATGCATACTTAGGCCTGCTTATTGGATTAACTGTCTCTGCTTCAATACCCGCCGCGGTAATTTCAATGGCTATTTTAAGAGGGATTTTTCGCAGGGATTCTATATTAGAAAACAATATTGTGCAAACGATGACCACGGCAGGGGAGGCTATTGGTGCCGGTGCTGTATTTACCATCCCAGCATTATTCATGTGGGACATTGAAGTGAGTCAAGCATTGATCATTTTCATTGTTTTAACCGGGGGATTTTTAGGTGTCTTCATGATGGTGCCCCTTCGACAGCTATTAATTGTTAGGGAACATGAAACATTGCCTTACCCTGAAGGTACGGCATGTGCCGAGGTACTAAAGTCCGGAGAAAAAGGCGGTACAAGCGCCAAACTAATCGGGGCCGGTTTGGTAATCGGTGGTGTGGTTAAAGCGCTTGGTGATGGATTTAAGCTTTTCAAAACAGAAGTTGAAACAGGAATCACAAATTTTAAAAACGCAGTGGTTGGTCTTGATGCCTTTCCTTCCCTTTTGGGAGTAGGGTATATTATTGGTCCGCGTGTTTCAGGTCAAATGCTAGGTGGAGGGTTATTAGCCTGGGTCGTTCTTATACCGGCGATCAGCTTCTTTGGCAGCAGTAATGGAACAGCCATTTTCCCTTCTGATGTACCGATTGGTGAATTGGATGCATGGGGAATTTGGGATAATTATATACGTTATATTGGAGCCGGTGCAGTTGCAACTGGCGGATTGATCACCTTGATTAAAACGTTGCCTATCCTTTTCAGTTCAGTTATTGATACTCTTAAAGGCGTAAAAGCTAATAAAGGACAACTTAAGTCAGGTTCAATCCGTACTGAAAAAGACATACCGGCTAAATACGTTTGGTTGGGAACGATCATTGTTATTTTAATCATCGCTTTCACACCTATAACAGATGTAGGAATCATCGGTGCGATTGCGATTGCGATTTTTGGATTTTTATTCGTGACTGTGGCTTCAAGGGTTGTTGGAATCGTTGGAAGTTCTTCTTCCCCTGTTTCTGGAATGACCATAGCCACACTTTTGATTGTAGCGATTGTCTATAAAGCTACTGGTTTTACCGGAACGACTGGAATGGTAGCGGCTTTAACCGTTGCCGCAATCATTTGTACAGCTCTTGCTGTTTCAGGTGATGTATCTCAAGATCTAAAAACAGGATATATCGTGGGCGGAACACCATGGAAACAGCAAGTTGCCATGATGATTGGTGTCGTCGCGTCCGCTTCTGTCATCGGTTTTATCCTAATACTAATGGACAATGCTTATACAATGGGATCTGCAGAACTTCCAGCACCTAAAGCGGCTCTAATGAAAATTCTTGCTGAAGGAGTTCTTGGAGGAGATTTACCTTGGACCCTTATCTTTATCGGTGCGGCCATTGCCATTACATTAGAGTTTTTCGGTTTGAATTCACTTGTAGTTGCAGTCGGCATTTACTTGCCTGTTCACACTAGTGCCCCAATCATGATTGGTGGATTTATACGTTTCTTCGTTGAATTCTTCGCGAAAACGAAAGAAGCGCTTAAAGCTCGTGTTGATAGAGGTGTATTATTCGCATCTGGTTTAATAGCAGGTGAATCATTGATTGGTGTACTTATTGCCATATTGATTGCAGCAGGTGTCCAAGTTCCGGCTGCGGCTAAATTAGCCAGCAATTTGCTACCATTCTTACTGTTCCTTGCTCTAGCTGGATTGCTTTGGTACGTATCCAGCAAAGGGAAAAAAGAAGATGCTTCGTAAACGCCAATCAAAAAAGAGGAACCTGTTAACTATGGTTCCCCTTTTGGAAAGACGCGTCACTTTGGAACAACAATCTTCGGAAGCAACTTTTTTAATCATTCAACGGACCAATTTTGTCGAACGAATTACGATCCGTTTCTTCAAGCAGCCGTCCTTTCGTAAAATTAAGCTTGATAAGTTTGGGGCATTTGCCATTAAACAAATGGAGTACAAATGCAATGTCAATCAAATTTCCGAAGCGATGAGTGAACATTTTGGTGAGGAAGCAGAACCAGCCTTACCAAGGTTGATGAAATTTTTGGAAATTCTTGAGGTCCACGATTGGATCATATGGGATGATGAAGAAGAAAAATGAAAAACAAGCTGAAGCTCTTTTTGATGCTTCAGCTTGTTTTTTTGTTTTGGATATTGGTAATTACTATTCATGTACTTTTTGGATAAATGAACTATGGGTATAAAAAAATGTAATATCTTTATACATACTGTTAGTCATGATTCATAAAGCAGTATTATTCATATTTTGTAGAACAGGTGGGTTATTATGGGAAGAGTACAAGGTAAAGTAGCATTAGTGACAGGTGGAGCTTCAGGTATAGGCTTATCCATTTCCACCCTAATGGCTAAAGAAGGCGCAAAAGTAGTGATTGCTGATTTTAACGAATCAGGAGCAAAAGAAGTGGCCGAAAACATTAAAAAACAAGGTGGGGAAGCAGCTGGAGTATTCTTGGATGCTGGAGAAGCAGATTCAATCCAGGCAGCAGTCGACTTTACAATTGAACAATATGGAACGGTTACGGTACTCGTTAATAATGTAGGTTTGACTAACTTAAATAAAGATCTGGATGTTTTGAATGTAGATTTGGAAGAATGGGACAGACTTATGGATGTGAATTTAAAAAGTGTGCTCTTGGGAAGCAGGTTTGCGATTCCCCACATGATTAAAGCGGGAGGAGGCTCGATTATCAATACGGCCTCCATGGCTGGATTTACAGGTGACTCCGTACGGTCTGCATATGGTGCATCCAAAGCGGGTGTAGTGAATTTGACCCGCTATATCGCTGCACAGTATGGGAAAGAACATATTCGTTGTAATGGTGTGGCACCAGGCCTTATTTTAACTCCTGCAGCGAAAAAAAATATGCCTCCGGCAGTACTCGACATTTTTGCCAAATTTAATGCATTACCATATCATGGTGAAGCGGATGATATCGGATATACCGTTCTATTCCTTGCCTCTGATGAGTCCAAATTCATTACAGGTCAGACGATCCAAGTGGAAGGCGGTCATTACATCGCCAATCCAAGCATCTCTGATTTTAATGATTATTTAACTAAAGCAAAATCCAATTAATTGTCTGGACATTTATAAAACAAAACTTTACCCTGGATAAGATCAACCTTATTCGGGGTTTTTCGTTAGGAATGTCTTATTGAAATAACCATGAAGCAGGTGCATATAACAATGGAAGTAACGAATTATGATGACATGCTGAACATCAAAACGGAAGGTGAACAAAAAAAATTCAATGATTCTTTGCATTATCACCGATACGAGCCTACACCCTATAATGCATTGGAGTATTTATTCGAAAAATATCCACTGAAAAGAAATGATCGCATAGTCGATTTTGGATGTGGTAAAGGACGATTGAATTTTTTTATCCATCACCTATATCAATCATCTGCAGTTGGAGTGGAGATGAATGAAAATTTCTATAAAGAAGCGATAGAGAATCTGAAAAGCTATGGGAAGAAAAGGAAAACTGACAATGGCAAAATAGAATTTCACTGTTGTTTGGCAGAGGAATATGATATTGATGTGAAGGACAATCGGTTTTATTTCTTTAATCCGTTTTCTGTACAGATCTTCATGAAGGTCATCAATAACATATTGGTATCCACTGAAAAAGAACCGCGCCAGATCGAACTGATTTTATATTATGGGTCACAGGATTATATTTTTTTTCTCGAAAATCAAACAGTCTTCGAGCTGAAAGAAGAAGTGTTGTTACCCGGCTTGACTGAATCGAATCCTTTTGAGAAATTCGTCATATATCAATTACCGAATTAAACGAATACTAATCAAGTAATTAAGTATTAAAAGCACCCCGCAATATTCATTGATTGCGGGGTGCAAATGAGGAAACAAGCCACTCGTTTAATGATGCCTAATTTACAGCATATTGTAAAATCTTTTGAGGTTGAGGCTCATATTGTTGTTCTATATAAATTTGATGCCAAATCATAAAAGTTAAAATGGTCCAGAGCTTACGGCTGTTGTCCATTTTATTATTTATATGGTTTTCAAGCAATTTCATAATTTGTGGTTTGTTAAAAAGATAATCAGTGGGGCTCTCCTGGATTAACTTTACTGCCCAATCGTATAATTCATCCTTTAACCAATGGCGTATAGGAACGGGAAAGCCAAGCTTCTTTCTGCTCCATACATGTTCCGGTACTATCCCTCGGGCTGCTTTACGAAGAATATATTTGGTCGTTCCATTTCTTACCTTTTGATCCGTACTTAGTTTTGAGGCTGTATTGAATACGCATTTGTCCAGAAATGGAACTCTCACCTCTAAAGAATTCGCCATGGACATTTTATCTGCTTTCAATAAAATATCACCTTTTAACCATGTTTGAATATCAATGTTTTGCATTTGGGTTATCGGATCATAGCCTAAAGAACTTGAATAGATGGGACCGGTCACTTTTTCATTTTCCAACCCGTTTAGATAATTCACTAGTAATATTTTTTTCTCTTTCTCATCGAAAATATTTGCATTTCCGATATATCGATCTTCCAAAGATGTAACCCCCCGCTCTATGAAACTCTTTCCTTTAACCCCTTCTGGCAGAACAGAGGAAAGGGCCTTCAGCACATTGTTCACCGGTGCTGGTATATAGGAAAACATGCGCAGGGAATGGGGCTCCCGATATATATTATATCCGCCGAATAACTCATCTGCACCTTCACCGGACAAGGCGACTTTGACGTGCTTTTTAGCTTCCCGTGCGACAAAGTATAGTGGAACGGCAGCGGGGTCTGCTAAAGGGTCATCCATATGCCATATAATCTTTGGGAGTTCTGCCAAGAATTCTTCAGGGCTTATAATATAACTTATATTTTCAACATTTAAAGCGGCAGCGGTTTCCTGTGCAACGTTTATTTCACTATATCCATCTCTTTCAAACCCTACAGAAAAAGTTTTGATCTTAGGGTTAATTTGCTTCGCGATGGAGCAGATAAATGATGAATCAATTCCTCCTGATAGAAAAGAACCAACCGGAACATCACTTCTCATATGTACGTTCACAGAGTCTATTAAAGTTTCCTGTATTTCCTTTATGATTTTTGAATCTTCAATATTGGAAGGATGAAAGGTAGGCTTCCAAAACTTAATTATATCCATTTTCTTTCCTGGTTCTTTAGTGAAATAATGCCCAGGTAATAGCTTTTGAATGTTTTTGGTCAGGGTGGAGGGTTCCGGAACATATTGAAAACTGAGAAAATGCTGTAGTGAATTCACATCTAGCTCTTCATTCATTGTCGTCAAGATACTCTTTTTCTCTGAAGCAAAATAAGTAACATCATCTTGTTCACAGTAGAAAAAAGGCTTGATTCCAAAGTGGTCCCTTGCTCCAAACAGTTTTTTCTCAATTTTATCCCAAATGACAAAAGCGAACATGCCGCGCAGCTTTTGAACGGTTTGCTCTTTTTGGCTACTATAGAGTGCCAGTATTACTTCCGTATCAGAATGAGTCGTGAACTCATATCCCTTATCAATAAGCTCTTTTCTGAGTTCAATATGATTATAGATTTCGCCATTAAATATGATCCAATATCTTTCGTTTTCATATGAAAGAGGTTGGTTACCATTATCTATATCAATTATACTTAATCTCCTAAATCCAAAATTTACAAAATTGTCAAAAAAATAGCCTTCATCATCCGGACCCCTATGGGTAATGATGGTGTTCATTTTTTTGATCGTGTCTTTCATCTTTGAATTTATGGCTTTCGGATATTTTTGAATACATCCAACAAAACCGCACATAAAATTC
>NZ_JBHXAS010000034.1:8676-44901 GCF_042727425.1 Peribacillus sp. NPDC060253 | reverse complement strand
CGTCACCATGGACACCCTTGCATTAAGCTAACCATTACTACTGCCTTCATGGTTCGGGACTCACACCCTATAGATTGCACCCATGCCGGGCGCACGAAAAAAGCTATCCATTTAAGAATAGCTTAGCGAAGAAAATCCAATAAACTCGGTTGCATGATTTTTGCCCCGATACTTAATGCAGCACTATGGACACTTTCTTGGGTCGTCAAATCCATGATCGCTTTTTCGATATCGACATCCTCATTTTTCGAAAGGATTTCGGTAGCAAAGACCTCCTGCTGCTTAAGGCGGTCCGTCATCAGCTCAATCCGATTCTGCCTTGCGCCAACCTGGGCCTGCATGCCTAAGAAGGTATTTATCGTTGCGTCAAGCCCTTCAAGCATGCCGCTCACGTCGCCGCCGTTTTCCAGTGCATCAATTGTTTTGTCGATGCTCCCACCATTTGCAAGCGCTTCTCCAAAAACCTTCGAACCGTCCGTATTGATTTTAAGGGAAATCCCGGAAAACACTTCAAGGTTTATGTCCCCTTTGCCATATACGATATTTCCATTGGCGTCTTTAACGGACGAAGGCTTCACATTCGTATCCTGACCGTTGAAAATATATTTCCCGCCGATCTGTGTGTCACCAAGTGTTACGAGATGTTCTTTTAATTGCTTGATTTCCTCTGAAATATTTTTCAATTGTTCGCCTTCATACGTTCCATTGCTGGCCTGAACCGTTAGCTCGCGAATCCGTTGCATGGCAGAAACTGCTTCACTAATGGCATCATCCGTGCTGTCGATCCAATTTGTCGCCTCAGAAATGTTGCTCTGATACTGCCCTATTTGATTGAGATTCGTCCTGTATCCCATTCCCATCATGGCTGCAACAGGATTGTCCGATGGTTTAGTAAATTTCTTTTGAGTAGATACCTGCTCTTGCAGCTTGGCCATCTTCTCGTAACTGCTGCTTAAATTGCTTAACATATTATTGGTTAGCATCGATTGCGTTACCCGCATGTTCGTTCACTCCTATTATCGGCCTACAGTACCCATTCCGTTTATGATTTTATCGAGCATTTCGTCCATCATCGTCATCATTCTTGCAGAAGCGTTGTATGCCTGCTGGAATTTGATCATATCCGTCATTTCTTCATCGAGGGATACGGAGCTTACTGACTCCCTATTTTGATTAACGGATGTAGCGAGCACGACAGAGTTGGAAAGGTTCTTTTGGGCACTTTGGGAATCCACCCCAAGCTTGCCGATGATTCCTGAATAATAGGAGTCGAAGCTTCCTGCCAATTCCTTTGAATTTTGGTCCTTAGTCGAGTACTCACTAAACGCTTTCTTCTTCAGGTCAGCCAGGAGTTTAGCATTTTCATTATCTCCGGATGCCCCTCCGCTTTTACCGCCTGCGGCAATTTTCGAGGGATCTTTTACGATCTCACTGTTCACCTTGATGCTTTGGGCTGCACTTTTGCCTGGTTCAATTTCAAAGAAGTTCAATGTGGACGTTTTACTGTCACCTAACGCATATCCTTGTTTATGGATGGCATTAAACTCATTCACAAAAGCCTTCGTCATATTATCGAGCTTTTTCAGCATATCAGGGTAAGCTCCCCCGATCGTGCCATCATCCTTTTTATAGCCAAAGCTGTTGATCAAACCTGATAGTTCTCCTGAGAATTTGAAATCCGTCATTATTTTCGAACCAAATTTCACGCCATCTACCATGCCTGTCGTTTTATCATAGTTAACTTCGAGCTTCGACGTTCCTATCATCCCAGTTTGGTTAACACTGACTAGATTGATAGGCGGCGTATAGGATGATCCATCTTCTTTCATTAATTCGATGTTATATAGCCCTGTAGCTGCATCACTGGCCCTGCCGTAATCCGTCGGGATGACGTTAGTCACTTTTATACTGACAAGCTGAGAGAGGTTGTCAACAAGTACATCACGTTTATCATAAAGGTCATTGGGGATATAACCATGGGGCTCCACTTTACTGATCTGTTGATTAAGTTGATCAATACTGCTAATGAGCGTATTGATTTCGTTCGCTTTGACGTTTATCTGATTTCCGATATCCGTTTGAACGCTGGTCAGCGAGTTGTGGTAGTAATTAAGGGTATCCGCGACCATTACGCCCGTCGAGGCAACAACTTCACGCGCCCCTGAGTTTTCCGTATTGGCCGTTAATCCCTGCAGTGAATTCCAGAATTTCTCCATTGTTGCGGCTAAACCGCTGTCGGTTGGTTCGTTCATGATCCCTTCCATTTTCGTCAAGGATTCGCTCATGGCCCCGTAATAACCGATTTTATTATTTTGTGTCCTGTACTGCGCGTCCAGGAAACTGTCCCGGATCCGCTGTACCGTTTCTGCCGCTACTCCGGTACCGATTTGACCGGCTACCCGCGGGCTGTTCAATCCGACAGTAGGAAAGCCAGACGTCTGCACCAAATTGACCCGCGGCCTTGAATATCCTAATGTATTGGCATTGGCCACGTTATTTCCAGTTGTATACAAAGCACCTTGAGAGGTGGATAACCCGCGCTTAGCCGTCTCAAGACCCATAAAGGTTGAAATCATTTACTCAAACCTCCATCTTTTTTCTGTTTCTTATGCTTTTGAATCAAACATTCCCATGCCGCTTTTTGCCGGTTTTTCAACCGAGTTCCCGTAATTCAGGTTCTGATTCTGCGGCCTTAGCATATCCAAAGAGACATTGATGAATTGAAGGGATTGATAGATCAATTGCTGATTTAGACTGTTCCGCTCCTTCAACTTAAATACCTCATCCATCAATTTAGCTTTTAACCGTTCAAGGATTTCCGTTTCAATTGGTCCTGTTAATTCCGTTACGGTCTTGATGGAGGCCGAATGTCCCTCAATTCCATTTGCCGCAAGATATTCCGCAACTGCCTCTTCTCTTTCCTTATCGGTTTGATTGATTGCTTTAATATGCGTTTGTTCCTGTATCAGCAGGGCTGTAATTGCCTCTGTATCATTTGCTTTCAAAATGGCCGTTTTTCTAATCGCTAATTGATTGAAGCTTTTATGAAGTTTGATCAATTTTCCAAGCGACTCGATGATGTTCCGTACAGACATTCCCACTGCCTCCTCTGCTCATAAATGAAGGACGGAGAATGGTTCCGTCCACTTCCTTTAAACATTTTCATTGAGCGTTTATTTCTTGTAAAAATCTATCAGACCCTTAGCGGTCGCTTGTGCATTCAATTTATAATTTCCGTTTTCCACTTGACTTTTCAGTTCATTCACTTTGGCTTGTCTTGCAGCAGGAATGGAAGATTGTTGCTGCATTTCTTTTGCCGCTGAAGAAATTTCAACTTTATCCGAGGCATTGACCTTAGATTCTTTGATATTCCCCGCTTTATTGGCTTGAAGATTATATGGGTTAACACCTGTCATACCGACGTTATTGATTTTCATATTCCAGATCCTCTCCTTCGGTTGATTTTTTAATCCCATTATATTACGATTCCTTCACAGACCATGAGAATGGGTCTGGACTGTGTGATTCTCCCTATCGTTATTATCGACAAGGAAGGGATATCTTTTATGGTTTCTTGTAATCTTACCACCTATTGACGATCATCGTTCTCAATATCGAATATTTTAACAAATCATTAATCATGTTGCCATGAATTATCCTTTTTGATCATCCTTCATGTAATACGCATTTTTTTTATTATTTTCTCGCATGTTACTTAGGCGCTTTCCCTCATTTTCATATGCCTGCAAATCCATAACGAGGGAATCGCTGCATTTGCCGCATAACTTTCCGCTCTTGATGTGAGTGCCGCATTTTTCACAAGGAATGCCTAAATTGGGGAAATGCGCAATCCTCAGCTTACCTGTTCTCACAAATTTTATAATCAAATTTTCTTCCACGCCTGTGTCCTTGACCACTTGTATCATGGACGCCGTTCTATTAACTTTCTTGCGAATATATGCATAAACTTTATCATATTGGGCTTCCTCTTCTTTATAACAGGCATCGCAAACATCACGGAATTTCGTCATAACGAATAATGAATGACAATTTGGACAATTGAATACTTCCATTGAGGCCCCTCCTTCACCTTCACAACGATTATTCTTCAGTATTGTATATATCGAATAATACGAGCGATACTTTAGGGAAGTTCATTAAAATAAGCTGTTTCACCTAGCCAGAGTAATGGAAGATACGCCTTTCGCCCCAGCTGTCATTAATGCCTTGGCAGCGTGCCTGAGGGTCGTGCCCGTCGTATAAATGTCATCGATGATCAGAATGGATTTATGCTGCAGCAAATCCGATTGTGTGACCTGAAAAACCTGCGGTAATGCCATCCTCTCTCGACGTGATTTTTTTGATTGTTTTTCCGTATGGATCCGCGTTAAGACATCAACAGTAAGCAGTCCAAGAAGATCTGCCAAAGCCTGTGCCTGGTTGAATCCACGCTCCCTAAGCCGTTCATCACTAAGCGGAATGACCGTTACCAGGTCAAACTCCATATCCTTTAGCCTATCTTTCAAAAAAGGGACGAAAATCCCAACCAATGCATAATCGCCTCGGTACTTATATTTGGCAATAATATCTTTTAGGTATTCATTATAATGAAAAAGCGATATGTTTCTGGATAAATAGCCTGCCCATTCCTTATTCCTTTCCCATCTTGAGCAATCCAGACAGTGGTCACCGGTGCTGTAATTCCCGTCCATCTCCCTTGAGCAGATTGAACATGTTTCTCCGGTTATCACATGAAGCTTCCCCTCACATCTTTCACAGATTGCCTTTGCCTCAGACCGCTTGAACAGGCTCCCCCACGTCAACGCTTCTTTTATTCCTTCATCACAAACGAGGCATCTACTCATCCAGCAGCCCCCTTTTTGAGGCAGCTTCATTCATCATTCGGATATGGTTAATCGTCTCGACCATGGCTTTACTTTTACCATAATGAAAAAAGGTAATCGTCCCTGTAGGGTGAATTTTGCTTCTCCCTACACGGCCTGCAATCTGAACGAGGGCACTATCTGTAAAAACGTCATGCTCAGCACCAATCACGGCTACTTCCAACCGTTCAATCGTGACGCCTCGTTCCAGGATGGTCGTGGTCAATAATCCTGGAACCTCGCCATTCCTTAATGCCATGACTCTTTCTTTTCGATCTGGGTGTTGTGAGTGAACGAAATTCAATTTAGGGGATAGCATTTGAAACAGCGGAATGACCTGCTCCATCACTTGAATGCTTGGAAAAAACAATAAGAAGGGGATATTCTGCTGTAGGCGTTCACTCACCCACCTGTTAATTACCGGTGGAATCTTTTTCTTAAGAAATTGTTTTTGCCAGTTACCGCACCACTTCATTTCAGGGACAGGGATCGGCTGACGATGGTAGCGGGCTGGGATTGTCACAGCTTCCAATTTGCCGTTTCGGTATAATCGTTGCATACGTTTCGAAGGTGTTGCGGTCAAGTAGATGGTTGCGGCCGAAAACTTTTTCGATTTATTAACCGCATAATGGAGCGAATCATCCGCCGTGTAGGGAAACGCATCGACTTCATCGACAATGATGACATCAAAGGCTTCTATAAAGCGGAAAAGCTGATGGGTCGTGGAAACTGTAAGCGGCGAAAACCCATGGCGATCAGCACTGCCGCCATATAAGGATGAGACATCAATGGAGGGAAAAGCCTTTTTTAACCTTGGTGAGAGTTCGAGAACGACATCCGTCCTTGGTGTTGCTAAACAGATTCGTTTCCCAGCAAGTAAGGCTGCCTCAATGGCTGCAAATAGGACCTCCGTCTTACCGGCACCACATACAGCCCAAACCAGAAATTCACTTTCCCCGCTTACCGCATCAACGACACAGTGCGAGGCCGTTTGCTGCCCTGCAGATAGAGTGCCATCCCAACTCATCAACTTATCAGGAATGGCAAACTGCAAACAGGGACCAGTCCACCTATATAACTTTGCACATTCACTGACCCGTCCCATCATGATGCATGAGCGGCAGTAAGTACAATCCCGATTGCATATCCTGCACGGGAAGGTATAAAACAAGGCTGGATCTCTGTTACCGCAGCGCACACAGTTAAAACGACCATTTTCTGATTGCACGCCGTACGTTTCCGAAACATACCCATTTTTGAGATGCTCGGCGATGAGTTCTTGGGAAAAAGGAATTTCGAAGGCCAAAAGATGTCTTCCTGAGAGATGATTTTGAAGTTCCGAGGAAAAAGGGGGAGAAATGATCATTTGTTCCAAACTGTAACCTTCTTTCTTCATAAATTACACTTCTCCAATATTATTCGCTTTTTACACTCAAATCCCTTTTCCCTCTTTGCTCCACAAAAAAAAGCCTTCCCCATTTTCGAGGAAGGACGTCTCTGCTTATATTTTATACCAACCCATCCCCATCGAGCCTTCGCCCAGATGGGTTCCGATTACTGGACCGAAATAGCTGATGTCGAATTCGACATTCGGGAACCGTGCTTCAAGTTCGGTTTTCCAGTCTTTAGCTTCACTCTCACGCTTTGCATGAATAATGACGGCTTTATACTTCTCCCCGCTTGCCGCATCATCCCCAAGTGAATCAGCAATCCGTTTCATTGCTTTTTTTCTGGTGCGGATTTTTTCGAACGGGACGATGACTTTATCGACAAAATGGAGAACCGGCTTCACTTGAAGCAGACTGCCAATCAATGCTTGGGCACTGCTTAAGCGTCCACCTCGCTGTAGATGGGATAGGTCATCTACCATGAAGTATGCCCTGACGGACGGTTTCATTTCCTCGAGCCTGGCCATGATCTCTCCTGCACCCTGTCCATCAAGTGCCATCTTAGCAGCCTCGATCACATAAAACCCTTGGACCATGCAGCTGATTTCCGAGTCAAAGGCATGAACCTTGATTCCTTCAACCATTTCTCCTGCCGATACCGCACCTTGATACGTACCACTGATGCCACTCGATAAATGAATCGAAATGACATCATCATATTCTTTTTGCAGCTCCTCGAACTTCTCGACAAACAGTCCGATTGGAGGCTGTGAAGTCGTAGGTAATTTATCATGCTTCTTTACTTCCTCATAAAACTCATCCGCAGCAATATCCACTTCTTCCCGGTGAGCCTCATTGGAGAAAATGACATTAAGCGGCATCATATGTATATGTAAACGTTCACGCATTTCCTTAGGTATATATGCAGTGCTATCTGTTACGACTGCGGTTTTCATAAATAGTACCATCCTTATAAAAATTTACTCTATATCTTATTCACCCTTTTATCTGAAAACGCCTTTATTTTCATTAAACAGTTCCTGGATTACCATAAATATGTAAAACCAAAAGTGAGTCCGGCATGCGAAAAAAAAATCCGGCACTTCAGCACGTTACGGAAACTGAAGAGCCGGACTTATCGAAAGCTGCAATTACTTCACTTCTACCCAGCCGTTTTTAATGGCTAGGACAACCGCTTGTGTACGGTCATTCACATTCATCTTCTGAAGAATGTTACTCACATGGTTCTTGACTGTCTTTTCACTGATATATAGAGTTTCGCCGATGGCACGGTTGCTTTTTCCGTCAGCTAAAAGTTGAAGGACTTCACATTCACGTCGAGTCAATAGGTGAAGCGGCCTCCTGATTTCTATTGTATGTACGGAATCACGATCAGCGCCCTCTTCAGCTGCTAAGCGGCGATATTCTTTAACTAAATTATGGGTAACCTTCGGATGAAGGTATGAGCCGCCTTCAGCTACTACGCGAACGGCATCGATTAACGCATCTGCGTCCATTTCTTTCAACAGGTAACCTTGTGCTCCCGTTTTCAACGCGTGCTGTACGTAGTTCTCATCATCATGAATGGAAAGGATGATGACTTTTGTTTCAGGGTAACGGTTCACAAGCATTTTTGTTGCTTCGACCCCATTCATGGTCGGCATGTTGATATCCATGATAACAACATCTGGTTTATGTGCTTCAACGAGATCCATAGCTTCGCTTCCGTCATCGCCCTCGGCAACAACATCAAAGGATGATTCAAAATCTAATATACGCTTAACGCCTTCACGGAAAAGCTGATGGTCATCGATAATGATGATACTAGTCTTCAACGGCTTCTTCCTCCTAGTTTCTATTTATAATGCCTATTCTCTATAATTTATAAATGATAGGGAATTTGTATAAACACCAAAGTGCCTGCGCCTGGTTGTGAATCGATCGTCATTTCACCTTCAAGCAGCTCGACTCTCTCTCTCATGCCTACCAAGCCAAAGGAACCTTCTTTTTGAATTGAAGAATCAAACCCTTTTCCATCATCTTTGACGACGACGGTCACCATCTCTTTGGAAATGGACAGTTTAACTTGAACCTGTTTTGGCTCCGCGTGCTTCAATGAATTTTGTACAGCCTCTTGAACCAGCCTGAATAAAGCGACCTCCATATCGGAAGGAAGCCTTTTGACCTGCCCAAGATTGACGAAATTCAAATGTACGCCAGTATTATAGTCTTCGGTCGTTTGCAGGTACTTTCTGAGGGTAGGTACAAGGCCTAAATCATCCAGTGCCATAGGACGAAGATCATAGATGATTCTGCGCACTTCATATAAAGCATTTCTTACCATGACTTTTAAACTGCGGATTTCCACGATCGCTTCATCAGGACCTCTCTCCCGTTGTACACGTTCTATCAGATCTGAACGCATCATGACATTTGCCAACATTTGAGCCGGACCATCATGAATTTCACGTGAGAGCTTTTTACGTTCCTGCTCCTGCGCTTCGATTATTTTCAAACCGAAGTCCTGTTTGCGTTTAGCCTCTTGAAGCGCTTCCCCAACAAACTTCAGGTCCTGAGTTAAATAATTCTGTACAACCGAGATTTGCGAGACGAGATGTACGGCTTTATCGATCGTCTGCTGTAAACCCCTTAACCTTAATTCAAGTTCATCCCGGCGATTACGGAGCTCTTTCTCCAATTGCCGGTTTATTTGTAAATCGACTTGCAGCTTATGTGCCCTTTCATAAGCATCGCGCACCTGTTCTTCAGAAAAATGGTTGAAGTGCATACTGACTTCGGAAAGCCTTTTTCGAGCAAACCTGGCTTTTGAATCCAGTGCATCGCTGTCGGTTATCACAATGGCGACCCTTATTTTTACATCATCAAGCTCTTTTGTTAATGATTCAAAATCTTTGCGGCATTGTTCGCCGATATCAAAGACTTCATCCTTACTTTCACTAACAGTGCTCACCATTGTTTCTAAGATCTTGTCCAATGCTTTAGCATCAACTTTTTTTATGGACATTAAGATCCCTCCACTTAAATCAAAAGACTTAATCATTATTGTCTTAAAGACTATGTATATGGCAAAAGTTCATTTTCCTTTTTCATGAATGGTCAAATTTGGATGAAGTAACCTTCATGAACATATTGTACCAAAAAAAGAATAAAAATACGTTAATTTCATTACCGGATATTCACAAAATGGACATATATGGTATACATCTCGTATTCATGTCTATTATGGACAACATAATAGTCTACTCTACCTATTAAAGGTAAACGTCCATTTCCATTATCCTAATACAAATGAACCTATTCAATCAAATGGGATATTCCGCTCATTTGATTATTATATGAAACAGATGCATTTATTAAATGGCAAAATCCTTGAAATGAGAGGACATGAAATGGACAAGCAAGGATTTTGGCACAAAACTCAATGTTTTTCCTACAATGTTATTCTTTTAAGCATAAATGACCAACAAATTACAATAACAAACAATAGAACTTATTATAACACGTACAAATTTTTCTTATATTAAAGTTTCTTTACACATACTACATAAAAATGACTGATCATTGCCACATTTTCCTCAAAGCTTTATAATGAATCAACTAATAGGAAGTACGAAGGTGGAATAGTAATGCTTACTCAATATTTAACGGTGACAGGTCGCGGGGAACATGAAATCGTCATTGAAAAGTCCCGTTTTATTTCCCACATCGCCCGTGTCGAAACAGAAGAAGCCGCCCAGGCCTTTATCCAGGAGATCAAGAAAAAGCACAAAGACGCCACACATAATTGTTCAGCCTATATGATTGGGGAACAAAACCAAGTCCAAAAGGCCCTCGATGACGGAGAGCCAAGCGGTACTGCAGGCGTCCCTATCCTTGAGGTTCTTAAGAAAAAAGAACTAAAAGACACCGCAGTTGTGGTCACACGGTATTTTGGGGGTATCAAACTTGGTGCTGGCGGCCTCATTCGTGCTTATAGTAAAGCGACTTCAGAAGGAATAGATACTACAGGTGTAGTCATTAGAAAATTAATGAGGGTCATTTCGACAACTGTCGACTATACTTGGCTTGGAAAATTGGAAAACGAATTGCGGTCTTCCGTTTATCAAATAAAGGAAATTATGTACCTTGATCAGGTCAACATCCTTGTATATGTGGAGGAAACACAAAAAGAAGCATATACCGCCTGGATGACAGAGCTGACAAACGGTCAAGGCATTATTACCGAAGGGGAAATGCTATATTTAGAGCAGGCATTCTCCTGATTTTCTCCTGCATATATTTCCTTTTTTATGCTGTAATATAATTGAAAAGAAATATTTATTTTACGAAATTATTAAATCATTGTAAAATTAAGAGAAATATATGACGAAATATAAACTGTAGGATTCGAAAAATAGCGATTTATGTCTGAAGTTCGCTATTTAAAAGGAGAAGAAAAAGATGTCTACTACTAGGCGTGTCTATAAAATTAAGAAAACAAGGAAAAAAAGACGAAAGAGGCTCTGGTTACTCCTTGTTCCACTGCTGGTACTTGGTCTAGGAGCTACTACGTATGCTGCAACTCTATATATGAAAGCCCAAAATGTATTCAATGATTCCTATGACCCTGTGGAAGCTTCAGCTAAGAGAAGTGAAACGGTCGACCCGCTCGAAGATAATTTCTCCATTCTTTTCATAGGAATTGATGATAGTGATGAACGTGACTATAAAGGAAACTCACGCTCGGATGCTTTAATGTTGGCAACATTCAATAAAGATCAGAAATCTATTAAACTTTTAAGCATTCCACGTGACTCTTATGTGTATGTGCCAGCCAAAGGCGTAACCACGAAAATCAACGCCGCCCATGCGGCCGGTGGACCAAAAGCCACAATGGACACCGTAGAGGAACTTTTCGATGTCCCTGTCGATTACTATGTCCGCATGAACTTTAATGCTTTCATTGATGTCGTCGATTCATTGGATGGAATCGAAGTCGACGTACCCTATGAAATGAATGAAATCGATTCACATGACAAAAAGAATGCCATCCATCTCGAAAAAGGATTACAGACTGTCGACGGTGAAGAAGCATTAGCCTTTGCACGAACTCGTAAGAAGGACAGTGATATTCAACGTGGTGAGCGTCAACAGGAAGTCCTTAAAGCCATTATTGCCAAAGCAACATCTGCTGGATCTTTAACGAAATATACAGACGTAATGGAAGCTGTCGGTGACAATATGACAACGAACCTTCAATTCTCACAAATTAAAGGGTTCATAAAATATGTGACTACCGATAACGGCCTAAATCTTGAAACAATCAAACTTGAAGGTCAGGATTCCACCATAAACGGAACCTATTATTATCAGTTGAATGAAACATCAGTAGCGAATACTAAGCTACTGCTTCAATCCCACTTAAACTTGGGACCTAAAGACGTTACGAATCAAACTGAAGCCGTTCAATCAAAAGTAGAAGAATAAAGTGAAAACCCCACTCCCCAAAGTGGGGTTTTCTTTATTCCTGATGATCCTGGCTACTTGCCTTTCTATCCCACCGGGGGATGAACTCCCTCACCTCCAAAACAAAAAAGCCTCCAACCATATCTGGTTGGAGGCTTTCCTATCTTTCAATACACGAATCTAGTAATCTATTTGCAAAGCAATCATGGTTTGTTTTTAAAATTGAGCATCTTCAGAAGCGGCTGGTAATTTGAATTGACCAAGCCAATTTTCTCCACAAAAATCTCTATGATCAAAAGGAGACCCGTTACAAGGATCAAAGCTCCCCACATCGTTGCAAATGAAAAGATTATCGCAGCTAAGCCAAAGCAGGCAGCTAAAGCATAGATGAGCAAGACAGTCTGCTTATGAGTGAAGCCCAAATTTATTAAACAGTGATGTAAATGGGATTTATCAGCAGCTGAAATCGGCTGTTTATTGACGACCCTGCGGATAATCGCAAAAAATGTGTCTGAAATGGGAACACCCAAAATGATGATTGGCACGATCAAGGAAATCATCGTAACGTTTTTAAATCCTAGCAGGGAAAGAACAGCAATGATGTATCCTAAAAATAGGGCACCTGTATCTCCCATGAAAATCTTTGCAGGGTGAAAATTGTACTTCAAAAAGCCAAGAGTGCTTCCAATCACGATTAATGCAACCATAGCAACGAATAAATCCCCTTTTATAAGGGCCATTGTTGCAATTGTCACTAATGCGATTGTCGAGACACCGCCTGCAAGACCATCAAGTCCATCTATTAGGTTGATGGCATTAATGATACTGACAATCCATAATATAGTGATCGGCGTACTTAAAATACCAAATTCAAGTGTATCGGTAATGAACGGCAAATTGATGAATTCCACTTCTAATCCGCCCCATAATACGATAATGAGGGCAGCTAAAATCTGGCCCAGGAATTTGGGTGCAGCTCTTAATTCATAAATATCATCAGCTATCCCGATCAATATAATCACAAGCGCGCCCACTAGAAGGGGCAATTGTTCCCACAAATCATTCGTAAAAAGTAGGAAGGTAATGAAAAAACTCAAAAATATCGCTAAACCGCCCATGCGCGGCATAATTTTACTATGCACTTTTCGCTCATTCGGTTTATCGGTAGCTCCTAATTTAAAGGCCAATTTTCCGACAAAAGGAGTCAAAAAAATGGATAATAAAAAGGATACCAATAAGGCCCCTATTAACATCAAGAACCACCTCATTTCAACTAAAAATCTTAATACCCGTAACGATCTATAAGAAAAAACCTATATATAATTGCTTATTTTAATTTTTCATCCTCAAATAAACATTATATACGTTTTCGGCTAAAATCTCTATAGAAAAGTTGTTTTTTGCAAATTTTTGTAAATCAAACCCTATCTTTGTCAGTTCTCCGGATTTTTTTAATTCCAAAGCTTTGCAGATGGCCAACTTCAGCTGATTAACATTTCCGATATCCGTAATCCAGCCCTTGCTCCCATCCGGAATCAATTCTATTACTCCGCCAACATCACTTGTGATTGCTGGAAGGCCAGACCTTGCTCCTTCAAGCAACACAAGCGGGAAACTTTCGCTAAAGGAAGTCAATAATGTGACGTCCCCTATTGGATAGATTCTCTCTAAATCTTCACGATATCCTAAAAAGAACACATTATTCGATAAACCCTTTTCCAAGACGAACTGCTCCAAATCCAATCTCCTGCTCCCGTCCCCAACAAGCAACAGCTTTACATGGGGGAATTCCGATATCACTTCACTCAATGCGGCTAAGGCAAATTCATGGCCTTTCACCGGTTCAAGCCTTGCGGGCATGATGATGATGAAATCATCTTCCTCAAACCCTAAATCATCCCTTTGAAAAGGGACAGGCAATTCCTTTTCAAAGTCGATTCCATTTAGGATTTTGGTGATTTTAGACGTATGGATGCCTCGGTCTATCAAGTCCTCTTTAAAGCGATCGGATACAGCCAGGATATGATCGGCATATTGAAACGACCATACATTGAGGTCTGTAAACAGTTTTCCTTTTACACCCTTGCCTAAAAAATCATGATGGGGTGCACTGTGAACAGTAAGAAGCCAAGGGCGTTTAATGAGGCGTTTTAAAAAAGCACCATATATATTCGCACGCGGACCATGAGTATGGATGATGTCTATATTATTTAGACGGATAAAGTCCCTTAAAGGTTTCAAAATTGAAAGGTCATATTTGGAATGTTGCTTGAAAAGTTTGGTTTGTATCCCCGCAGACATGGCCCGCCGGTAAAGTTCACCATCTTCAAATAAACCCAGCATGAACTCCTCTTTATTCAATTGGTTCAGTAAGGACATAATATGAAACATACCGCCGCCAGTTTCATTACCAGCGTTCAAGTGCAAGACTTTCATCCAGGTCCACTCCTTATTTTCAGGAACGCTGTACCCTTTTCCTTAACCGCCTAACTTTGAATACGAATCTTGGCAGCGCAAGCATCCGTTTCCACCGTGAAGGTTGTTGGATTAGTCGGTACAACCATTCAAGACGCATCTTCTGCCAGAAAACCGGGGCGCGGTTCACTTTTCCTGCAAGAACATCAAAGCTTCCCCCAACTCCCATGAAAACACCTTTTTTAAATAAGGGATAATGCATCGAAACCCATTTTTCCTGTCTAGGAAACCCTAATGCAGTCAAAATGATGTCAGGTTCAAGTGCAGCAATGGACTTAGCCAAGTTTTCATCCTTAATATCAATGTAACCATGGTTGTATCCCACTAACTCGATACCCGGGTATTGCTCTTTTGCTTTAAGGGCCGCTGTTTTAATAACATGTTCTTCCGCCCCAAGCAGATATACTTTCAGAGCTTTCTCATCAGCGACCCGAAATAATTCATTCATCAAGTCGAATCCTGTAATCCGCTCTTGTAAAGGTTGATTTAGCCATTTAGAGGCCATAATAATACCAATGCCATCCGGCGTGATGTAATCAGCCGATATAATGATGTCCTTATAATCCTGATGCTCATTTGCATACTCCACTATTTCTGGGTTTGCCGTAACGACAAACGTTTTTTCCTGGTTCATTAATCTTGGATAGATCATCCGATTCATAAATTCATCCATATTGGTATCAATGAATGGTATGGATAGTATCTCAACAAACTTTTCTGTCATTTTTCTTCAGCCTTTCATATGTACTATACATCTAAAGGGTGGGGTATTATTCAAGAAATATTTTCATACACATCATAGAACGTGATTTTGATTCAAAGGTGGTTAATCATTTGAAGTTTCTAGAAAAACATTCATTACCCATTCTTATACTGTGCCTGCTTGTCCCATTGGCAGTGCCTTACCCTATCACCGGTTACATTGCTACGGCGTTGATGCTCGTTTTTATCGGTATAAATAAAAAAAACCCGTTATTAATTCTATTCATTTATTTCCCTGCCCGTCCCTTATTTATGGAACTGAATAGCGGCTTAACCTATACAGGTGACCTGATTATCCTCACCTTATTCATTTCTTTGCTTATTGAAAGATTCAAGAGAAACGATTGGTCAATTTCGAGGTATCATTTCACAGTGCCCTTTTGGTTGTTTTGTTTAGTTGGGGCCGTAGCTGGACTCACACACGGAGTGGGAATCCTCCCCACCCTATTTGAACTCCGGGCATTGCTTGTTACATTCTTGCTTCTTTACATTATCGGTGAATTAAATCTAGAAAGAAAGGATATCTTTCGCTTTTTGAAGGTAACCCTAATATTTACACTCATACTTTGCCTTCATGGCATCGTGGAGAAAATCTTTTCACGCACGGTCCTGCTTCCCCATGCCTGGGAAATGTGGAACCTTTCACCAACGAACCGAATGAGGATTTATGGGGCACCTGGCAACCCTAATGTATTTGCCTTGTTCTTAAGCATCCAGTTATTTCTAAGTTTCTTTTTATTTCAAGCCCTGAAAAAAAATAAATTCATCGTCTTTCTAGCAGCCATCTTACTTTCTGGAACTTTACTGCTCACCTATTCACGGGGTGCGATGATTGCATTCGGGTTCGCCGCACTTGTCTTCATGGTGTGGACTAAAAATAAATCATTTTTCAAATATGCTATAGGAGCATTGGGTCTCGGCCTGCTTCTCATTTATTACCCGGTTTTATTCGCTTCAAGCAAAGCGGAGATATCCGCAGCCGTTCCCATGGAAAATTTGGTGATTGGCAGCACACCCACTTCCGAACATGAACATGCCCTCTCCAATCGTTTCTCAGAAATGTTCTCTGATAAGACTCTTCACCAGAGTACAGAATGGGGCCGTTTATATGTCTTAATCAAGGGAATTGAAATTTTCAAAGATCATCCCATAATAGGTACGGGGCTGGCTACTTTTGGTGATTCAGCCACCCTTTCCTTTCCTTCACCGATCTATCAGGAATATCAAATCGGTGAAAGGATGTATGCCGATAATCAATATATCCAGATTCTAGTTCAAACTGGGGCGCTAGGTTTTCTCGGAGTTTTTGCATTTGTCCTTCTTGCATTCCGTAAAATCATTATATCGGGAAATGGAACTTTTGCAGTCTTCACCTTCTGCCTGATGTCTGCAGCATTAATAGCAGGACTTTTTTACAATATTCTCGAAGATAAAACGTTTACCCTATTTTTTTATAGTTGTTTAGGATTCTGTTTACAAAAGGACATTATTTTAAAGGATTGAAAATATGCCTACTCTTTCAAATGTAATTAAATCGGTCGGGCTCGTCACTATCATTGCAGCCATCGGAAAAGTCCTCGGATTCGGTCGGGAGTCGATCATAGCCGCCTATTTCGGTGCCTCATCAATGGCAGATGTTTTTTTCGTGGCAAGCCTCATTCCCACTATTCTATTTACGGCTCTCGGCAGTGGCCTTCAGGCTGGCGTCATCCCCATTTACTTGGAGAAGAAAGCGAAAAACCCAATGAGAGCTGATGAGTTCATCAGTGTCTTAGGTTCCTTTTTTATGCTGGTAGCCGGAGTCATGACCATTGCCTGCATGGTTTTCGTCAAGCCGCTCGTCATGATGGTGGCCCCTGGTTTCTCGGATTCAGAGCTTGCACTAACCGAATCCTTGACACGGATCATGCTTCCGAGTTTACTTTTTTTCACACTTTCATACATGGCGACGGGCGTCCTGAATGCGAATAAGCGTTTTATCCTTCCTGCCCTTACTTCTACTGCCCAAAACACGGTCATCATTCTAGCCACCGTATTGTTCGCTGCGGCCTTTGGGGTGGAAGGGTTGGCTTGGGGGTTCGTATTCGGTGCAGCAAGCCAATTCCTTATTCAATACCCATCATTAAAGAAATACGGAATCCGGCCCATCATCTCTTTCCTGCCCCACAAACGGCAGATCATCCAAACGCTGCACACCTTTTATCCTATTATCATCGCGGCTTTGGCCATCCAATTGAATAGTGTCGTCGATCGGATTATTGCCACCTCGCTCGAGACTGGAAGCGTATCAGCGCTTAACTATGCGAACCGGCTGCTGTGGCTGCCGTTAAGCATTGTCCTTACACCGCTGATTACCGTTTTGTATCCATCAATCGTCGAGCGAGCCCTTATAAGTTATCAATCTTTCCTTAATTTGACCTTAAAGGGGCTGAAGTCGCTTATATTTTTAGCCATTCCTTTCATGCTCGTCATGTTAATCAGCGGAAACAGCTTAATCACTCTGGCTTTCCAACGCGGGGCTTTTGATGCTTCGGCTACAGAAACAACTTATGCGGCATTTTTCTTTTATTCAGCTTGCCTCCCATTCTTTGCCTTTAGGGATTATTTGATGAATGCCTTCTACGCCTTAAAAAAAACAAAAGTGGCTATGTATTCCTGCTTGATTGCCGTATTACTTAATGTCCTGCTCAGCTGGGTCCTATCACGCTATCTCGGTGTCGGTGGAATTGCCTTAGCCTCGGGCATTTCCATGCTCCTGCAATCTCTCTACTTGTTTAGCTTCCTTTGGCTTAAAACAAAAAGAGAGGACATAGCCGCTTTCAGGGAAGTTTTTCAGGAAAGCGGAAAGCTGATCATCATAGGAACCATCATTTATGGACTTGCACTCTGGATCCACCCGCTTACACTAACGTTTCCCATCATTGTTGAATTAGTGATCATCTCGCTTCTTGTTTTCGGATTGTATATCGCATTATCCATGCTTTTTAAAGTAAGCAGCCTGCAAGGATTGAGAAAGATCAAATCGAATTAATACATTAGAAGAAGGAGTGCCATTATGAACATATTAATTACAACGATTTTCAACTACCCTCATGAAGGAGGGCTATCAAGTCATATCACTACGTTAAAAAAGGGGTTGATGTCACGGGGCCATCATGTAGATATATTATCTTTCTCTCAATTACCACCGTTCAAAAAGAAGTTACTCGCCCAGGCACCCGGTTTTTTATTGAATAAAGTAAAACAGGGAAGCGGCCAGCTTTACAATGACCGTCAACGCCAGAAATTATTGGCTTCTTCCATCAAAAACTTGAAAAAGAACTATGATGTCATTAATGCACAAGACATTTTCGCAACGCTTGCCTCCATTGAATCCGGGATTCCAACGGTGCAAACTGTCCATGGGTATTATTCATTCGAAGCAGTTAGCAGGGGTGCTCTACTTCCGGATAGTGAAGAGGATTTAATCATTCGGGAGCTTGAAAGAAAAGCCTATCAGTCGGCTGCAAAAGTGGTGACGGTCGATCACAGGATCAAAGACTATATAAACCATTTAGCACATATCGAAGCAGATACGATTAAGAACTTCATTGACGTGTCTGCTTTCAAACCGGACAGCGCAAAGCGTGAACAGACCCGTCAAGATTTTCAAATCCCCCTACATAAAAAGATGCTTTTCGTTCCTAGAAGAATGACCGAAAAGAACGGTGTCATCTATCCGCTCATGGCTCTTCCTGAGGTGCTCGAGAATCATCCTGATACGGTATTGGTTTATGCAGGTACAGGAGAACAGCGAACAAGGCTTGAGGAAACGGTAGCAAAACTGGAATTAACCGATTCCGTGCTTTTCTTAGGGTCAGTGCCATTCGAGAAAATGCATAACCTCTATGAAGCGTCAGATATCGTACTCATCCCAAGTGTTCATTCACACGGCGTGGAAGAAGCGACATCCATTTCTGCACTAGAAGCGATGAGTTGCCGTTCACCTGTCATTGCCAGTGCAATCGGAGGATTAAAGGAAATTCTCGATGATGGTGAAGATGGTCTGCTAGTGGAAGAGAAAAATATAAAAGCACTTGCACAAGCCATCTCAAATCTGCTTCATGACCCAGCATACGCTGCAACGTTAGCCTCTAACGCGAGATATAAAATGGAAAGCGAATACTCCCATCTTACCGCAGCAGAGCGGTTCGAGAATGCTTACCAAGAAGTGCTCAACTAAAAAAACAAGCAGACCCAATGCTAGGGTCTGCTTATCCTATTCATACCAGTGCAGTACTGCGCCGTTTCATTTGTTCTTCACGGTACTTTTTCTGCTCTTTTTTAGACATGGCGTTATATTCTTTCAAGAATGCTTCATATTGCGGCATGACTTCGTTCATGGCACCGTATGCTTTTAACTCTCCGTATTCAAGCCATAAAGCTTTTTGGCAGAATTTCTTCATCTGGCCGATTGAATGGCTGACGAAGAACATCGTTTTACCTTTTTTCTTAAACTCGTTCATCTTCTCCAGACACTTTTCAGCAAAGTTTTTATCCCCCACTGATAAGGCTTCATCGATGATAAGGATATCTGGATCGATATGCACCGAAATCGAGAAACCAAGTCTGGACTTCATCCCGCTTGAGTAGGATTTCACTGGTTGATCAATGAACTTACCAAGCTCTGAAAACTCGATGATCTCAGGCTCCAGTCCTTTGATCTGATTCTTGTCGAATCCAAGCATCAGCATTTTAAGTTCGATGTTTTCCCTGCCCGTCAATTGATTATTAAGGCCCGATGAAACGGCAATCAAAGCCGGTTTCCCGTTGGTTTGGACATTTCCATCCGTTGGAGGGATAATGCCGGCAATAATATTGGACAAAGTTGATTTCCCGGAGCCGTTGACACCGACAAATCCGATCACATCACCCTTTTCCGCTTCAAAGCTAACATTCCTCAGAGCAAAATACTCTTCACCATAGCTTTTCGGTAAAAGGAGATCCAACAATTTTTCCGAGCTTTTATTATATAATTTATATTTTTTCGTTACGTCTTTGACAATTACCGATTTTTCCAATTTTTCTCACTTCCGTTTACTTAAAGTCAACAAAGCGATCTCTAAACCTAACATGCAGCGAGGAACCTATCAAAAAGAAGAGGATTACGACTGCCCAGAAATAAAGCGTATATTCCCAATGCACTATCAGGTACCATGATTCCCCCAATAACGAAGCCCGATACCCCTCCACAATATAATATAGTGGATTTAACTTCATGATATTGGCGATGATCGGATGATCATTAGCATTTATTACCCAAAGGATTGGTGTTAAATAAAACAGTACTTTCATTAAGGACACGATTATATTTTGAACATCACGAATGATGGTAGCTAAGGTTGAAGAAATTAATCCAAATGAAAATAACAAGGTAACCGTAGCTACAATAAAATACGGCAGTTGTATGATATAAAATGTAGGGAGGTAACCAGTAAAGCCTAAAAGTATGATAATCACTCCAAGCAGCAGAAGGTGCTGGTATAGCTTCGCAAAAATGACATAAGTAGGAATGACACTCAACGGAAAGCTCATCTTGGATACCATATTCAGTCGGGAATAGACAGATTTGGATACCTGGGTTGTAGTCGCCGTCACAAAAAACCAGACTACGATCCCTGCCATCAGCCATGGAAGGAACTCCTCTCCGCGATTTAAGATCCCAAATCCGAACACGAACCAATAGATCGAAATCTGAATCATCGGACTGATGATCTCCCATAGGATTCCCAGATAGTTACTGCTGTTGGCACTTTTCACCTCATAAACAGACAAACGCCTTGCCAAATAAAAATTGTTAATTTGTTCTTTTAAAACGGTCAAAGCTGAACTCATATATTACACAGACCTTCCTAAAAACACTTTTTCTATAACACGTCGTGTAGCCTGGCCATCCTCGAGCGCACAAAACCGTTCGTGAAAACGATTCATTTCAACTGTATTTTCTGATTCAATGGCCTTGATGCTATCAATGATTTCATCAGACGTTTTAACTAACGAACCTGGTGCATTCGTTTCAAAATCAAAGTAAAACCCGCGAAGCTTGTCCCTGTAGTTTTCTATATCATATACATAGAAAAGCATCGGACGCTTTAAATTAGCGTAATCAAAGAATACTGAGGAATAATCCGTTATTAATAAATCTGAAATTAGATACAAATGACTGATATCTTCATAACTGGATAGATTGTAGGCGAACCCTTGATAAGCCGATAAATCCAAGTTCTCGGAAATTAAATAATGAAGACGGAGCAATATAACATACTCATCCCCTAATTCCTGTTTCAATTGATTCAAATCCAGTTTAATGTCAAACTTATATTTCCCCTTGCCATAAAACTCATCATCTCTCCACGTAGGGGCATATAAAATGATCTTTTTCTCTGATGGTATACCCAACTTCCGTTTCAATGAATCGATTGTATCACGATTATTTCCATTGTAAAGTAAATCATTACGTGGATAACCTGTTTCGATAATTTTAGATTGATCGACATTGAAGGCTCTGGCAAAAATCTCACTAGAATAAGCGTTAGGGGATATTAAATAATCCCATTTGCTTGATTCGGCATGGAAGTTTTCTTTATAACTTTCCGTGGTCGTCCCAGGCATATGCACTTCCTTCATATCTGCAGCAAGCTTCTTTAAAGGAGTCCCATGCCATGTTTGCAAATAGACCGTATGCTTCGGCTTAGGAATCCACAACGGCAGCCTGCTGTTCGTAACCCAATAGCGGGCTCGAGTCATTTTGAGCAGCCAACTAAGTGAAAAACGTTTGAGATATGGAATACCTGCCCCTTCGAATTGAGATGTATACCTTTTATCTACACTCCAATACATTTTATATTCTGGATGGTGACTCTGCAAGTATTCATAAATCGCCCGGGGATTGCAGCTATACTGCTTGCCTAAAAAGCTTTCGAAAACAACAAGCTTTTGATCTGCAGGCAACACTTTACCTGCCACGGCGAAAGCCATTTTATAAGCGCTTGTTAGCATAGCTTTCCCTTTCGTCACTATTGATGCCATATGCTTCCCCTTTCAAAAAAAGAACCGACTGTTAAACAGCCGGTATATTCATGATCTCATTGAATGCCATCTAAACAGTAGTATTGCTCTTCACAAACACTTCCTCTACAACGCGTTTAGAGGATTCCCCGCATTCTAAATAGCAAAACTTTTGATAAAACTCTTCAAATCGTTCACTTAATTTGAAATGGCTTCTTTCGATATTCCTGACCTCTTCAATCAGTTCTTCTGTGGTCTTCGTCAAAAGACCAGGTGCTTTCTCTTCAAAGTCAAAATAGAAGCCCCTTAAGTTATCACGGTAATCTTCTATATCATACGTAAAGAAAATCATAGGTCTTCTTAAGTTCGCATAATCGAAGAATACGGAGGAATAGTCCGTCACTAGTAAATCAGATATCAAATATAGTTCGCGAATGTCCTCTAAATGAGAGAAATCATAAGCGAAGCCTTCAAATTCGGAAAGATCCATGTTCTGGGCCACTAAATAATGCATACGCATGATGACAATATAGGAGTCGCCAAGCTCTTCCTGCATCCGAGCTAAATCCAGCTCCAAATTAAACTTATATTTCCCTTTCCTGAAAAATTGATTATCCCTCCAGGTCGGGGCATACAAAATAAGTTTCTTATCAAGCGGAAGGTTGAACTTCCTTTTCAGCTCATTAATCGTCTCTTCATTATTGGAGTTATGCAAGAAATCGTTACGAGGGTAACCTGACTCAATCATCTTCCGGTCGAACTGGAATGCCCTTTGGAAAATCTCTGTGGAATACGCGTTTGGTGAAACTAGATAATCCCAGTTACTCGCTTCCCTCAAGAAGTTCGCTTTATATTTGTCCGTATTGGTCCCAGGCATATGCACTTCATCCATATCCATCGCAAGACGCTTAAGGGGAGTTCCATGCCATGTTTGAATATATATCGTATGTTTAGGCTTTGGAATCCACAGCGGGAATCGTACATTGTTAACCCAGTACTTTGCCCTCGTCATGATCAATAACCATCGGATGGAAAAACGTCTGACATACTCTACATCCTTTTGAGCAAAATACTTCATTGAAGCACGGTCGACGCTCCACACCAGTTTATAGTCCGGGTTATTCTCTTTCATGTATTCATATATGGCCCTAGGGCTATCGCTATATTGCTTGCCATGATAGCTTTCGAATACCGCCAATTTTTTATTGGCTGGAATAAGCAAGCTCAATACAGCAAAAGCTGACTTATACCATTTCCTTAGACGCTTACTTCTTCTGGTTTTCACCCATGTACTCTTCGCTTTTTTGAGAACCTGCGTTTTAAAATTATATTTAGATGCAGATAAAGAAAAGTACTTCGATATTTTTGTTGCTTTTATTTGAATTTGTATTTTTTTATCCTGTACTTTAATTATTCTTTTTGCAGCCAGATCCTTTATAGTACTGCATTTCATCCGAACACTTCTTATTTCTTCCAATTCACCATTTCTTTCATAATGCAGAACTGTATAGAACATGAAATACTTTGGCTGCTCTCCATCGATTTCAGATCTCAGGTCGACCTCGCCTTGAAAACCGATATTTTCATGAAGCTTGATATCTGGAAACCTTTCCAGTAGGTCTTTACGTTCAAAACCAGTCAAAGGTATGATAACCTCTTCTTCATTTAAATTATTCCTGACCAGTAATTCAACCTTTTTGAATTCAAGCTCATCCAATTGGAATAATGGAGGGTAATTAAAATGGCCATTAAAATGAAAAGTGCCATCCTTTTGAAGCTCAATATCTTCAAAAAAGGAAAACATCTTATAATCATTCGCATAAAAGGAAAGGTTACCTCTTTTTGTCGCAAATGGATAAAACATTTTCTTACGGTCTTCATTCAGAGTGGAAAAGAAATTCAACTGGCGCTTTTTACTTTTTATCCGTGTTGTAACAGGTGCACCTTCGATTTCCCGAAGGATATGCAAATCCCACATTTCACCATCAACAAGGCGATTTTCTAGTGGATGATACGGCAGCTTCACTTCAAATAAAAAATAATCATCCGTTTGATCTTTCACATAAAAATCCAAACGGATTATATCATCTATATTGTATCTATTCGTTAAAATAAAAGAGTGACTCTCTATGCCCTCAAGAAAACTCTGTCTTATGGCTATTTCTATATAATAAACTTCATCAACAAGCCGAACATTCATTGTTTTTCTATTCTTAAAAATATAGTTCTCCATTTTGAAGAAATTCCCCTCTCGGCAGCAAGCATCCATATGCTTCAAATAAGAATATTATAGGATTACAAACATCTAATTTCAAACTTACTTTTATCTAATATCATTTATTTTATAACAATGACTTATTTTCTGCCTTGAATTTTCAATAATTAATTGAAGAGTTCAAACAATTGTCATTTTTAATTTCGGAAACCTAAACAAGTCTAGCAAAAAAATTGTATCCGGTCTATTACCTAGCCATTTTTAACATAAATGAAATATACCTTCCTTTTATTGAATTAGTTATGTGTTATACTAAAACTCTGATTATCACGATATATCAATATAACTTTAGTTATTCATTCTTGATAAACAACCAATTAAATTATAGAATTGAATCCAAAATTACGATTTACATTATCTTTATAATCTAACAGGATTGTAAAATTTTTGTGGTTCAATTGTAAATTTTATTTGTTATAATTAGATAGACAAGACATCTAAGCTTGATCATTTATAAATAACGAAACACTCTTTTTTTTGCGACCATCAAGATTAAATATATAAATACATTTGTACAGGAGGAATAAATATGAAGAAAGTAATCACTTATGGAACCTTTGATTTGCTTCATTGGGGTCATATCAATCTATTAAAACGCGCTAAGGATTTAGGGGATTATCTTATCGTTGCCATTTCCACAGATGAATTCAATGCTTTAAAGGACAAAAAAGCTTATCATAGCTTTGAAAACAGAAAAATGATCCTTGAATCAATCCGCTATGTGGATGAAGTCATACCGGAAGACAAATGGGAACAAAAAAGAGAAGACATCGTTCGTGAAGGCGTAGATACCTTTGTAATGGGAGATGACTGGAAAGGTCAATTCGATGAATTAGCTGAAGTTTGTGAAGTGGTCTACCTGCCAAGAACAATCGGCATTTCCACATCCCAAATCAAAGATGACCTTTTACAAGTAACGAATGGCTAAAGAATTCGTGATAGGGATTTATCTACTTTGTTTCAAAGTTTTATTCTCTATCTTTAAACTTTTCCCTTTACAAGACAAAACGACCTTTGTCACCTCATTCGGGGATAATTGCCAATATATTGCCGACGAAATGGACAAGCAGGACATTTCTGTTCAAAAAGTATTTTTAATGAAACCGAGCAGTCATATACATGTGGAGGACGATGGGCAAACCATCGTCCTTCCGTTTGAATCTAAAAATATCATTGCCATGATCCGTTCGATTTATCATCTCGCAACATCCAAATGGATTATCATTGATAATTATTATGGCTTTCTTTCAGCTATTTCATTCAAAAAACAAGTGATTTGTGTTCAAGTATGGCATGCGGCTGGTGCCATTAAGCAATTCGGGGCAAAAGACCCTTCCATTCAAACCCGCTCTGCAGGAGCGAGGAAAAGGTTTTTAGAGGTCTATCGAAAGTTTGATTATATTACGGCAGGTTCAGAGCGAATGGCGGAAATATTTCAAGAAAGTTTTCAATTACCATCATCACATATACTAAGGACTGGGATACCTCGGACCGATTTCTTTTTCAATGATGAGTCAAAGAAAGCTGCACGTAGTGCGTTGCTTGCCAAGCATCCAGAACTTGAGCATAAGAAAATCATGTTATATGCCCCTACATTTCGTAATGATGGCTTGAACAGCGGAGAGATTGCATTAGATTTGGAATTACTCTACAAGGAACTGCAGGGGGAAAATTATGCGCTATTACTTAAACTGCATCCAGCGGTAAAAGCGGAACATGATTTCCAACATCAATTTCCAGGGTTCGTTTACCCTGTTAATAGTGATATTCACGTAAATGAACTGCTAATCAGTACGGATCTTTTAATTACCGATTATTCTTCGATTCCATTTGAATTCTCTTTTTTAAACAGACCGATGATTTTCTTTGCATATGACCTGGAAAAGTATGTACAGGAACGAGGCTTTTGGGAGGATTACTCCTCTTCCATGCCTGGACCGGTCGTATCCACCACAGAAGAGCTCTTAAGGAAAATCCGAGTGCCCGATCAACATTCGTTAATGAAAATCGCTCCCTTTAAACAAAAATGGAATCAATACTCTACAGGAAAATCAAGCAGGAATTTAGTTGAATTCCTTTATAAGTAAAACCATTCACCCACTTCGTAAAACGAAGTGGGTTATTTCTGTTAAAGAAGAATTACACCACAATGTGAAATTATGTGAGGCAGGAAATGAACATTCTAAAATTAGAGCCATTTTTACATGGTATGACAAACGAAAGCGCTCAAGTTGAAATTGTGAAAAAAGACTCATAATATAGAAAAAAATGTAGATTTTATTACTCAATTCCAACCAATTTAAACCAGTATAATACTACTATTTTCCCCTTGTAATAAAATTGTAATATAAATATTCCCATTTAATTTGTTAGAATAGGGAAAAAGACATATTTGAGGTGGAAAACCGTGAAAAAAAGTGTAGTCGCATTTTCGACATTAGCCATTTTATCTTCGACTTTTGTTTCTCCTGCCCTTGCCAGTACATATACAGTCAAAGGCGGCGATAACTTAAGTAAAATCGCCCAGAAGCACAATACGACGGTAAAGGACTTAAAACAGCTTAATAACCTAAAATCAGACTTCTTGAAAATCAATCAGAAACTAATTATATCCAACTCCAAAACAACATCAAATGCATCTTCAGTTTCCGTGAAAAAAACAAAAAATACGACATATACCATTGTTCCTGGTGATACATTAACAAGGATAGCAAACAAGCATAACCTTACACTTGTTGAATTGATGAAATTGAATAACTTAAAATCAGACAGAATTTATGCAGGTGCAAAACTTATCGTATCTAAATCAACCACTACCACTACCATTGATTTACCCAGCAGCTCCAAGCCATCGAATGTTACACAGACCCCAGCCCATTCAGCTACATACGTTGTGGTGAAAGGTGACACCCTTTCCAAAATTTCCAGAAAAACCAACTTGACTGTGGTTCAACTTAAATCAATCAACTCGTTAAAGTCTGATTTAATCAGAGTTGGACAAAAACTAAAATTAAGCAAATCAACCAGTACAGCCCCTGCAGATAAAAATGATGGACAAGTAGAAGCCCCAAGTTCTGGGAACAAAGTAACCAAAGTCGTTTCTGAAGCAAAGAAATTAATTGGAACTCCTTATTCATGGGCGGGCGCCTCCCCAGCAGGTTTCGATTGCAGCGGGTTTATTTACTATACATTCAAGAAGGCTGGATATGAAGTTTCCAGGCTTTCATCTTCCACATATTATGATATGGGTAAAAAGGTTACTACACCTAAAAGTGGTGATCTTATCTTCTTTGCAACAGGTTCCAATAAATCAGTGGTAAGCCATATGGGAATCTACTTGGGCGGTGGGGAGTTCATTCATGCCTCAACAAGTAAAGGCGTAACGATCAGTACTACTTCAAACTCTTATTTCAAAAGTAAAATTATTGGTTATAGAAGTTTATAAGATTTACTTGCCAGACTTTATCTTAAAGTCTGGCAAGTTTATGTACTAGAAATCTTCTTAATATCCAAGTTTATACCCTTAAAGAATTTTTATAATATTCCGAATTATGGATAGCGAAGGAATTCTGTTTCTGGGATTCCTTCGTTTTTTTGATTGTAAACAGGAAAATATGCACTCTATCTACAAAAAGAAACTATTCTATTTTTGACAAAAAAAAGGTATAGTTAAAAACATAGGTACTTTTTCACACCTTCCATTTTAATGGATGGTCTAGGGAGGAATATACATGAGATCCGAACATAAAAAAAAGAAAAAGAAACGTAAAACGTTTAAAATAATCGGCTTTACCCTACTTATCCTTTTCATTGGCGGAGGTGCTTATGCCGCTTCGGTTTATCAATCTTTAGCAGGTGCGATCCATACTATGCAGGGTACAGAGCATAAAACGGATAAACGTGTAGAAGATATTAAGTTCAAAAGCAAAGATCCATTTTCGTTACTTATTCTTGGTGTAGATGAAAGAAAAAATGACACAGGCCGATCAGATACAATGATTATCATGACGGTTAATCCTAAAAAAGAATCCATTGAATTATTGAGCTTACCGAGAGATACGCGTACAGAAATCATCGGTAAAGGCACAAATGATAAAATGAACCATGCCTATGCGTTTGGCGGAGTTTCCATGTCGATCAACACAGTGGAAGCCTATATGGATATCCCGATCGATTATTACGTCAAAATGAATATGGAAGGCTTTCAGGATATCGTGAATGCTGTAGGTGGCGTCACAGTTGCTAATGATATGGACCTTTCCTATAAAGGATATAACTTCAAAAAAGGCACCATCGACTTAAATGGTAAAGAGGCATTGATTTATTCCCGAATCCGCAAGGAAGACCCTCGCGGAGATTACGGACGGCAAATGCGGCAACGCCAGGTTATCCAAGCTGTCATGAAAAAAGGGTCAAGCCTATCAACACTTACCAATTATGACGATATATTCGAGGCATTAGGTAAAAACGTTGAAACCAATTTAACTTTCAATGAAATGTTGAGTATCCAAAAAAACTATAAATCATCACTAAAAAATATTGAACAATATACACTTGAAGGTAACAATCAAAAGGTAGATGGCGTTTGGTACAACATTGTTTCAGAAGAAACGAAACTCGAAGCCCAGAACCGTGTCAAAGCACATCTTGGATTATAATGGAGGAGGATGACATTTTGTCATCCTCTTTTTTCATGGACAAAAGGCGTTCTATTTTAAAACAAAGTTGATGGCAACAGGCGTGCGAGACTCCTGCGGGAAAAGCGCGTCCATGGGAGACACCGCAGGCACAATAGCGCCCCGCGGGCGGACCACCCGTGGAAAGCGAGTACCTGCACGTTCAAGTGTTTTTAGGATGACTTTTATCATTCATCCTCTTTTTTAGTTCACTCCTTCGTTTGATCAAAATAATCAGAACGGATCACTTGGTCACTCAGATTGATCTCCCTTTGGTCCTCAGGTAGAAGTTCTACGGCCTTGCCTTCGCCATTTATTTTCATTTGAGAACCATAATCCCCTTTTAATATCAAAGCACCGCCCTCTTCCCCATTCAGCATGCTCTCTCCAAAGTATGAAAAACTTTTTATATTGAACAAATCATAAAGAGTTGGTAAAATGTCGACCTGCCCCGCTACCTTATCAATCGTCCTGCCTTCCATATCTTCCTGATAAATGATCACCGGAATGGGCATATACTTTTCGATCCACTCGTCATCGCTAATTTTACTTTCATAATAAGCTTCAACCTCGTGTTTATCTTTTAAAAATAATCCATCATGATCTCCGTATATGACAATTACACTGTCTTTCAATTTTCCATCATTCTTCAACTTCTTTACGAATTCCCCTATAGCCGAATCTGTATAATGTATAGCTTCAAAATATTTAGTCAGATAACTTTCCTCTTTTCCTACTTTAGGTTTCAATGTTATCTGTTCCTTCGGTAATGAAAAAGGTACATGACTGGTCAATGTCACGAAAAAAGCGTAATAGGGTTTTTGTTCATCTTTTAAGAAATTATAGCTTTGATTGAAAAAACTGCGGTCTCCCAATCCCATCGAAATCATCTCATCTTGCTGCATATCCTCGATGGAAACATAGTCATCAAACCCCAATGAGGGATATGCATGCTGCCTATTCCAAAAATCTTCTTCATCTCCATGGAAAGCGTAGCTTTTATAATCCGACTTCTTTAATTCTTTAGCAAGACCCGGAAAATCATTATATGGGAATCGGAAAAAGGTCGCACCTTGCTTTAAAGGATATAAACCGGTATTCACGATCAGCTCTCCGTCAGATGAATTTCCAAATACCGTCTGCGGATATACATGCGGGAAGTATAAACCCTCTTTCGCTAATTCATTCATGAATGGCGTGACTTCCTGTCCGGCACTCTTTTGAAATAGCGGAAAAGCCTGTAATGATTCCACCTGGATGATAATGATATTCTTACCCTCCAGTGAGCCTGAATAGGCATGGTCCTGCCTGTTCTTTTTATTGAAGTAATCTGAAACAGACTTCTTTTCATTAGAAGACAACCCGTGCTTTCCCGAGTCAGTAAAGTAGGCATACGTATCCAATACGTGATGACCGATCGGACCCCAGGTTCGCAAGAAGGTATTCGCCTCATAACGCCTGGTTATATCGACCTGGTCGATAAAAATATTTTTTGCCGGCTTAAGCCCTGCTATCATAAAGAATATTACGGCTGGTACAAGTGCCATATGCTTTAGGGGGTATTTTTTTTTCACGAACGACTCGGCAATTGGAATGCCTACCAAAAGAAAGAGAGCATCCTTCATGTCCATCATACTGAATATACTTTCACCGAGCCCATTCAGATTGCTTTGTTGCATCCATAAATAGGAAGTAATAGGTGTTGAGTAATAGCGATAAAACCAAATGTCCCCAAGGAAAAAGGCCATGATTGAAAGAATACAGACTGAAAAAAGGATGCCCTTTACGATCCGATTCGGTATCCATTCCTTTAGATAAACAATAAAACCGGCAACGCCGATGATGATTGTAAAAATGCCGATTGAAAGGTCATTACCCATCCTATCATTCGTATAAATGAAAAGTATGGACACGATTGAAACGGACAGGATCTCAAATAGCCTCTCCCTCAATCGCCGATTTAGGTTATATTTCATGCTCCTGCCACTTTCCTCTTCATTATTTTCCAGGTGTTAGTTCAGCCAGATTGCGGAAGATTACTTATAAATATTACTTAGCGTTACCATTTATGAGAAAATGCACACAGAAAACAGCATAAATATTTGGAAGTTGTCAAACTAGTCATTATACTTCCCCTTATAACAAAAAGCCTTCATCAATAAATAGATGAGGGCTTTCGTTTGGCTATCGGGAAAAAAGCTACCGATTACCGTCAGATCATATGTTATTTTGCTACTTTCCCTTCCATTCAAAAACGATCTTCCAATCTTCATCAGGAATCGATTCTGCCAACATATCCTCTTCCTCGAATACGAAACGCCATGGCATGCTTGAAAGGGCTGGTAACTCACCCAGCTTTGATAAATCAAATGCCTTTTTGGCCAATAATTCCCCGTTATTATCCACCAAAAGTAAATGAACGATATTGAACTCGACAGCTTTCTCCAATGAATTTCGTAGAAAAGCAACTATGAATACATCACCCTCCATCCTCGTAAGCTTTACGCCGGATATGGAAATTTGGTTCGGTTTTAATGATGGCAGTCTTTGATGATGGAATTTGTATACATATTCTTCTTGCTTGGACGCTTCCCAATCATTGTGAAACACCAAAGAAGTTTGAACAACGTCTTCCTGGGTGACAATCTCATTTTCTGAAGCTAACATATTTCTCCCTTCAATAACCCTTTTATCTCTTTTTCCAAATAAACTCACCGTTCATCACTCTCCAAAGCCGCTTCATCTAACTGATTGCTTTTTACGTATTCCATAAAATGAATGCTGATCTCCGACTCTATTTTACATAATAGAAGATTGAATTGATTAAGCGCTTCTTTTTCAAACAACATATATGAGTCCTGTTGTCCATACCCGCTTAAACTAATGCCTTCCTTCAAACTATTCATTACGTCTAAATGGTTCATCCAATTAGTATCAATATGCTGCAGCATGAAAGCACGCAGCTGATTTCCCCATTCTGCATCGTGCTGGAACATTACTAGTATCGATTCCATTTCACCTAAGGCATCCAACGCTTTTCCCTCGACGATTCGACCTTCTAGATCCTTCAAATCATTCGCTTGCCAATCCAGTGTTAGGAAGACAAGGGAAAGCTCTTCAATAAAGGAAGTCACATCCGGTTCTTCTATTTGCTCAGAGTAATATTTCTCCACAAGCCTGTGAATGTACTTTTCGATATATTCAAGTAAAATGGTCAACATCCCGCCAGATTCCATATCAAGGATACGATCTCTCATCGTGTAAATGATTTTACTCTGTTCATTCAATACATCTTCCAACTTCAATAAGTGGTTACGGCTTGAATGATGCAACTGCTCAATCGTTTCCTGCACCTTTTTCACGAATTTATCGGGTGCAGGGCCCATCACCAATCCGTTTTCATTCGTTTTGATCTTCTTTTTATATCGTTCGACTTCTTCTTCATCATAGTAATCAAACAAATCATCTTCTAAAGAAATGATGAATTGTGAGGAACCTGGATCACCTTGTCGGCCGGAACGTCCCCTTAGCTGCATATCAATTCGATTACTCTCGTGCCGCTCCGTACCTATGATATGAAGTCCGCCCAACTCCTTTACAGAGTCGTCCAGTATTATATCCGTTCCTCTTCCAGCCATGTTCGTAGCCAGCATGACTTGATTTTTTTGTCCGGCATTGGCGATGATTTCCGCTTCATCTTCTTCCGTCTTTGCATTGAGAATCTGATGCTTGATTTTTACCTTATCTAAATGAATCGATATTTTTTCAGATTGCTCAATGGATGTCGTCCCGATCAGAATAGGTCTACCTTCTTCATGAATCCGCTTTACTTCCGTGACGATTTTATTGATTTTGCTGATATCATCCTTATAAATCAGATCGATTGCGTCAAATCGATTAACGGGCCTATTAGTTGAAATTTCAATGACGGGAAGCTGATATGTTTCCCAGAATTCCGCCTTAGCAGGCAGTGCACTACCTGTCATCCCAGACAGTGAATGATATAAACGGAAATAATTTTGGATGGTAATCGAAGCCTGTGTTTCATTTTCTTCAGAAATCTCCAAGCCCTCTTTTGCCTCAATTGCTTGTTGTAGCCCATTACTGAAGCTTCTTCCTTCCATCACCCTGCCTGTGAATTTATCGATTAATGATATCTGTCCATCCCTGACAATATAGTCCACATCCAATTTCATGATCGCACGGGCTTTGAGCGCCTGTGTTGCATTATGTAATAACTCTTGATGCTCCAGTTCATACAAATTGTCGATGCCAAAAGCTTCTTCAATCTTGGAAGCACCTCGATCAGTGAAAAAGACAGCCTTTGATTCAATGAAAATTTCATAATCTTCTTTTTCTATAAATGACTTCAAGATTTCTGCCGTGATCTGATGAAGCTCGGTTCCGTCATTTGACTTGCCCGCAATGATTAATGGCGTCCTCGCTTCATCAATCAAGATACTGTCAATCTCATCGACTATGGCAAATTGATGCCCTCTTTGCACTTTTTCCTCTTTACGGAAAACCATATTATCACGCAAATAATCGAAGCCGTACTCCGTTGCCGTTCCATACGTGATATCTGCCGCATAAGCTTCACGTTTTGCAGTAGGATCCATTCGGGAAATGTTCAAACCAACCGTCAGTCCTAGAAATTCATGAATTTCCCCCATTAATTCCATATCACGTCTGGCCAGATATTCATTGGCCGTAATGATATGGACACCCTTCCCATCAAGTGCTTGTAAATAGCTAGGCAAAGTAGAGACAAGCGTCTTCCCCTCGCCCGTATTCATTTGTGCGATGCCCCCTTCATTCAAGACAAAACCTCCAGCAATCTGAACGTCATAATGCCTAAGATTCAGCACTCGTTTAGAGGCCTCACGAACCACCGCAAAAGCCTCGATTTGGATATTCATTTTATGTTCCCCAGCATCCAAAGCGTTTTTAAATTTTTCCTTCATTCCGCTTAGTTCTTGATCTGAGTATGTTTCATATTTACCTTCTAGTCGATTCACATCTTCTACAAACTTATAAATGCGCTTTAAGTCTTTAGAGCCTTCTTTGAAGAACTTTTTCATACTCGATAGCATAGGGTTCTCTCTCCTATTTCAATTGACCTCTAGTGAAATTATATCAGTTATATATTTACTGTTTATTAATTATCACCTATATATCGTAATTAATAGAAAATCTTTTTGCGCAGAAATCCATGCATAAAAGCTTCCCTCCTTCTTGAATACCAGGAAGGGGGTTTTTTTATGGATTTTAACAAATAATAGGAAGACTTTCACCCAAAATGGAGGATTACAGATGAAGAAGACATCCAGAAGATTCATTCATGAACTTGCCCAGGCCCATCGCTTTGGAATACTCGTTCTTTTTTGCCTTATTTGCATGAACTCTCCCATTCAGGCAGAAACGAAAAATGCCCCCAAAAATGTCATCTTGCTAATTGGCGACGGCATGGGGCTAGGTGCAATAGAAATCGCCCGACAATTGGAATATGGAAAAACAGGTGTATTACATTTGGAAAAACTGGAGCACGTCGCCCTGATGCGCACATATTCCGCCAATAATTATGTCACCGACTCGGCAGCAGGTGGGTCCGCGATTGCCACCGGAATAAAAACCAACAATGAAATGATCGGTGTTAATGCAAAAGGTGAGGAGGCAGACAGTATATTGGATGCATTTCAGGCGAATGGAAAAAAAGTCGGGATCATTTCAACAAATATGGTAGTCGATGCCACTCCCGCTGCCTTTGGTGCAAGTGTATCCAACCGCTGGACTGGCGGAGCACATATCGCGAGGCAACTCTTTGATAACCAAATTGACGTCATCCTCGGCGGAGGTGCCAGCTATTTCGAGGCGGATAAACAGAATGGCGAGGATTTAATCGCTAAATTTAAAAAAGCAGGATATGCGTTTACCACCACTAAAGAAGAACTAAGTTCCATGAATAAAAAAGAAAAACTTTTAGGGTTATTTCACCCCACTTATATGAATTTCAAACTTGATAAAGAAGTGTTACATTCACAAGAGCCCTCCCTTCCCGAAATGACTGCCAAAGCGATTGATATTTTATCTCAGGGGGATAAGGGATTCTTCTTGATGTCTGAAGGTGCACGTATTGACTCCATGGAGCATGCAGCCGATATAACCGGAATATGGAAGGAAATGATTGAATTTGACCAGACCGTGAAAGAGGTTGTGAAATGGGCAAAAAACAGAAATGATACTTTGATTGTTGTACTTGCAGACCATGAAACAATGGGGATTTCCGCTTCTGAAACGATGGATATCGCTGCATTGAAAAAGATTAGGGTTTCTTCTGAATATATGTCCAAACAGCTTACATTCGATAAAAATAATGAAATCAATCCTGAAAGCGTGGTAACCGTATTCAAGAAGTATGCACATATATCCCTCACGGATCATGAAGTGCAGCAATTCATCGATAACGTAAGAAAGAATAGAACGCTTGTCTATCCAAAGCATCGAATTGAATGGGAAATCGGAAGCACTATCGCCAAATACCATAAAGCAGGTGTAGCCGATCGAAGCATACGGGCTGCCAGTTCCACAGGAGGACATACCGCTAATATGATTCCCGTTTTTGCTGCGGGTCCAGGCAGTGAAGCCTTTGATGGGGTCATTGATAATACGGATATCTCGAAAATCATCACAAAAGCCTCCGGTGTTCCTTTCACGCCCGGTCAGCATAAAAAAGAGGAATGAATTTATTCATTCCTCTTTTAAGAGCATTCTCCTGTCCAACTAAATCGATTTTTTCGGTATTCAAGATATATTCATTGTAACTATTATTGATACGGATGAATGTTTCGTCTGTTTCTATCGCCATATTATTGGTAAGATCCTTTTTATTTTTCTTATTTAAACGATTATAAGTCGTTTTGTATGTAGAAGCTCACGGACCGCCCGCGGAAAGCGAGTGTCTGCAGTGGAAATCAACGGTCATATTTTACAAACACTCAAAAAATCTGTAGCCAATATCATGAATATCAAGCTTGTAGGCAAAAACATAGTTGATTGGAACGGAAGGTACGAGACTCCTGCGGGAATACGCGTCCAAGGGAGACCCCACAGGCGCAAAGCGCCGAGGAGGCTCACGGACCGCCCGCGGAAAGCGAGTGCCTGCAGTGGAAATCAACGGTCATATTTTACAAACACTCAAAAAATCTGTAGCCAATATCATGAATATCAAGCTTGTAGGCAAAAACATAGTTGAT
>NZ_JBHXAS010000034.1:0-8576 GCF_042727425.1 Peribacillus sp. NPDC060253 | reverse complement strand
CGTCCAAGGGAGACCCCACAGGCGCAAAGCGCCGAGGAGGCTCACGGACCGCCCGCGGAAAGCGAGTGCCTGCAGTGGAAATCAACGGTCATATTATAAAATCCTAAGAAACTGTAGACGCCATAAATGACGTCTTAACCATTTACTTTTTTATATACCTTTTCAACACATACCCACTTTCGCTTCCCGTTTTCACTTTATACCACTCACCATGTTGAGCCAGTATCGTTACGGTTTGATCACTGTTGAGGTGTCCTACTACTATCGAAGATACATGTGTTTTTTCTCTTATATTCAACGTTCTTGCTGTCACTATTCCCGTTGTCTTCCTAATGGAAATTTCCGTTGAAACGGATTTCTGATTATCACTCGAATCCTTTGCCGTGATTGTTACCGTATACGTCCCGTTGGACATATTTCTAAAATCCCATATCGCCGAATGACTGCCTTTAATAACCTGCCTTTCAGCAAGCATGCCAACCACTTTGCCCTTGCTGTTCTTGATTTTCACTGTTACTTCAGAGTTTTCATTTATTGTATACCTTATGTTCGCTTTTTCTGTACTGTAATTACCCGATGTATCGACATCAGTGATTTTTGGTGCAGACGTATCCTTATTAACCTTAATTGCCAATGTTGCCACACCCTCATTCCCACTTCGGCCTATTGCTGAGATTTCGGCTGTATATATACCATCACTTACCTCTTTCATATTCCACATTGCAAAATGGCTTCCCTTTTTCAGTGAGAGATCACGGACTGGGGTAGCTGTGACTTTCCCTTTACTATTTTTAATTGTGAGTGATACGGCAGCATCTTCCTTAAGGGAGTATGTGATACCAACCTTATGCTTTTGATAGTCCGCCTTCGCGTTCACATCTATTATACTCGGTGCCTCCTTCACGATAGAATTCGTATTGAATACACCCACTTCATCGCCATATTCCCTCGCTACATTAGTATTAGGATAATAAAACTCCAAAATTTCCTGATACGTTTGACCTGCTTCTGCTCTGTTTTTTGCTCCAAACTGACTTAATCCGACCCCATGTCCGTAACCTGAGCCTTCAATAGCAATTCTGGAAGGATCCGAAATCGAATGGTCAACCAGGTAGCTTTTCATCACACCCTTCCCCACCATGCCCCTGATTTTTGAGGCCGCTACATTTTTAAGGGTAACCGTTTTCTTCAAGAGTTTGCCCTTATCATCCAACTGATTCCTTACATAGAATTTCAGTTGGATGGAGCCTTTCGTTGCACGGCCTCCCGTTGTTTTATCGTTTAAGGTTAAAACGGGAATTTCCGTTATTTTAATATCCTGTTTGGCATATCCATTATTTTTCAGCCAAGCCTTAAGATTAGGAACAATCGTTTTATCTTTTTCCTGTACACGTGTCCACCAATCATCCGGCTTCGATAAGTCCTTTTTTGACAGGTCAATTTGCTGCTTGTCCAGCTTTATTGTCCAATTGGCTTTTGGATCATAGGAATCTTCTTTTATCGTTAAATAGGCAAGCGGGTCTCCACTCGTCCAAACATTGGAGTTCACTTCGGTCATGCCTCCATTGCTTGAGGAAAAGAACGCCTCGATTATTTCCCCATCATGTTTAACTACCATACCCGTTGTCTGTTCAATGGCTGAATTCGTATTGTCGTGACCGTCCGCCCCTCCATATACTTGGTAGGAAATCGTATCATCAATCAATTTGGATTGATGGCGAAGTGCATAAGTCCGAGCTGCAACTGCCTGAGCTTTTAAAGCTTCATCATGCCATTGTGCAGGCATCTCATTCGGGACAACGCCCTTTAGATAATCTTCAATATAAACATGATTGATTGGCCGAATGTACCCCCCCTCCACTGTAAATGAAAATGACCCCGGATACGGCCGGCTGTTGATGGACAGTAATGAATCTCGTGCAACTGGATTTATCTTAAAGGAAGAAAAAGATCCCCTTTTCTCGGAATCTTTATAAACGGCAAGTTTTCCTGACTTCACTTTCAAGGTCAGCTCTTCACCTTCCTTGAGGACTACCTCTCCCCCGGAAGTACGATAGTCCCCGGTTGCCGTTAATTTGACACTTGTTTGATTTCCTAAGTAATTCTTCAGTTTCACTTCCATCACTGTATTCTCTTTTGCTGCCTTTGCTCCGTGAGAAGAAAATGTAGAAAAAATGATAAAGAAAGCCAAAAACAGATACTTTAAACTTCTCATTCTTTTTCATCCTCATTCCTATCCTATTTATCGATCGATTTCCTTCCTAAACGCTTATATGATTCATTCCTTATTTTCACTATCTTTTTTGAATGGCAAATATATATTTTCCTAATCCACAAAGTACCTCTTCACATATTATCGAGGAATTCCGAACCTTCTCTGTTTTAAATTCTGTATATGCTCCTTATTATCCTTCACATCCAACCTATAATGTTGAGGTCCCTTGAAAATGAATGTACGTGACTCAAGTGGAAAAAATATAAAAAAAGCTGGACATGATTGAAACCATGTCCAGCTTTTTAATGATAAATGTTCGCTGTATCCAACCTATTTCCTGTGGATGCTTTTTCACTCTATTTCAAATACTTCTTCAAAACCGGTTTCATATGATCGACAACGACATGGCTCCCGCCTCGTCCTTTTACATCTTCAACCATCCATGCCATGAGAAGTTCCGGATCTTCTGTATCCATGGCTACAAACCAGCCGTTTTCAGTTCCATCAGAATTTTTGGATGCCTTGATTTCAGCAGTTCCCGTTTTGGCTGCGATTTTGATACCAAGATCATTTATACCATGTCCGCTACCCTTAGGATGCTCCACTACTTGTGTCAGCATCTTGGTGATTTGATTCGCTTGATCTGCAGATATGGCATTTTCTTTCCAAATTTTATTTTCTATTTTATCTCCTGTTATTAATGAAGGTGCCAGGATGTTTCCTTCGTTCAAGAAGGCAGAATACGTCATAGCCAAATGAAGCGTGCTCATTTGGACCTGTGCTTGACCGTATCCGGCGTCTGCCAAGCGTCCTTCACTGTCGATTTTACCAATGCTCGATGCTTTGATCGGATATTCGTAGTTCAAAGGTTCATCAAAGCCAAATGCTTTGAGTCCACTTGTGAATTTTTCCTTACCTAGCCCCAATGCTTTTTGGGCAAAATATATATTGTCAGAATAAATTAATGCTTTTTCCATATCGATTGCAACACCAGGGTCAGAGACCCTTGTAATGGAATGGTCTTTCCAAGTCGATTTAGCCCACGTTTTCCCTTGGATATTTATTGCCTCATTCGGATCCACACCATTTTTTAAAGCGATTGCCGCAGTAAGTGCCTTAATGGTTGAACCAGGCGCAAAGGTTGAACTGAAGCGGTTAAGAAGCGGCTTTTTTGGATTTTCTTCAAGCGCTTTTTGTTCCGCTTTTGTAATCCCGAATATATATTTATTAGGATCGAATGACGGACTTGACACAAGCGCAAGTGTTTCGCCGGTCATCGGATCAATTGCCGATGCAGATCCAGTTTCATTCTTATATTGCTTAAAGATATCCTTTTGAAGCTCGGCGTCGATCGTTAACGTAATTGTTTCTCCTTCTTCAGCAGGCTTTTCAGCAATCACTTTTTCTTCGCCATCTTCTGATTTAATATAAATTTTTCCGCCTGGTTTCCCTCTCAAGCGTTCTTCTAAAACTTCTTCAAGACCCCGCTTGCCAATCACATCACTTGCACTATACCCTTTCCCTTTTAACTTCTCCAGGTCTTCGGCAGATGCCTCACCTACATATCCAATCAGATGGGCAGTAGCCTCTTTATAGGGATATATGCGTTCTTCTGTATTATTGACCGATACCCCAGCTATGTTCAATAGCTTTTCCAAGGTTGCGGTATTATCATTTGACATTTTCTTGATAGGTACAAAATAGCCAGGCTGCACCCATGGTTGTTGTAATTTCTGATTCAATTCGTCGGTAGACATATTAAGGAGTCCAGAGACCTTTTTAACCGTTTCGGATTCGTTAGCCATTTTCTCTGGCACAATTCCTACTTCTGCTACCGTTCCGTTCATGGCAAGACCGTGTTCATTTCGATCGACAATTTCCCCGCGGACGGCTGGATACGATTCAACCGATATCTTTTCATTAGCTTTCAGCTGAGGGAAAATATAGCTTTCATCCCACTTGATGTACCAATTTTCCTCGTCACCTTCCCCTTCTTTGACAAGGGTCGCTTTATGGTCAGAGCTGACAGCACCCGCCATAGTGGACATATCAACGGTATAAGCAAGTTTTACTTTTTCTCCATCCTTATGTTTTTTTTCTTCTTTTGGTTGTTTATAGTCCACCTTTAATTGGTCAACTTCTATGCCCTTATATATTTTTTCATAACGCTTCGCAAATTCATCCGCACTGATTTCTTTCTTTGTCTCAGGTGACAGATACTCGTACATCTTCTTAAAATCCTGTTTATTCCAAAGCTTTGTGTATGATGCAAAGCGATCTTCTGGACTTGGCTCATCCGAGCAGCCGGCCAGGAACAATACGCTCATCAACAATATGCTGGAAATTAAAGCTAGTTTCTTCATGAGTTCCTCCTAATGAATAGTTAGAATGGTATACATATAGTTTATCAAAATATTAGAGGAATGGGGGAATTTGTATGACTAATTTCTTCATTTTGCTAATTAATCATGTTTTTTCTAAAGCAAAAGTCCTGTACATAGGTACAGGACTTTTATTAAAGCATTCTTTTTTTGCGGCTTTTTTTCTCTTGCAACCATTTTTTCAAGAAGAAAAATCCCAAGATAGATGAAATGGCGAGACCGCTTATCGTTACGAATACGGCTACCCATTCAAAAAAAGTATAATTCATATACGCTTTCCATGGCAATTTCCCTTTCCAATCTCCAATGTAGAGATTCATACCGAATATTCCTGAAATAACCGTATAAATCGTTAGAATTTGCAAGAGATAATTACTTCTTTTCCCGGACAGTTTATCCTGATTCTGATAGAGGTAAGAAAGTGTTTCTTTTACTTCTTTATAGAGCGGGGCGATCCTAAAGGTATCCTCCGTTTTTTTGAATAACTCTTTCCCTGTAACCGTACTATTGACTTCATTGAATAAATATTTTGCAGAGAACTCTGTGATCATGAAGATCAACTGTTCCGTATTTGATTGATCTTTTTCTATATCGATCTTGGAATGTTCATGAACCAGTTTAAGCAGCACCATTTTGTAATAGAAGGTAAGCAGAATTGTATAAAAGTTATGACCATACATTTGGCTCGCCAGTACCTGTTCCAGGTTACCAGTAGCTTTCGTGACACATGCAAAATGGTACATGCTGGTGACATAATAGGTCTCCTCCCCCCACCTGTCATATACACTCTCACGATAATACCGTTCAATATAATCAGGATTCGATGATCCGATATATGCCTCTCCATCATTGTCGTATCCATTTAGCTCACTAGCTCGAAATAAATCATTTTTAGTAATATCACGATCATCCGGGAATGCGATATAGCTGATTACATACATCCTTTCATCGATAAAAAAAGGTAAACTGCCAAAATACGTGGGATCTGCTTGTTCTTCGTCCATATACTCTTCCATTGGCGGCAGTAGCTCGTTGAAGATGAAGTCCTTAACCTGTTCATATTGATTTTTCTTGCAACCGACTTTTGTCTTCTCTTCATCATCAGCAATCGGTTCGAGGATTCTGAATGTGTCGCCAAAATAGAGTACATCATTGTAAGAAATCCCTTCAGGCAATGTAACGCGAAGATTCATCATGCCAATATGAAATGGGCATATGAAGATATCTATGGAGTTAATAACGAATGGGGTATTTAAAAAGGGAGATTCGAAGGTACAATCAATATCAAGGTTTTTCGTAAAACGCCGTAATCCTTCCTTCTGTTTTAGGTTACCTGGAAATAAAATCGGCTCGATGTAGGGCATGAAGTATTTTTCCAATTTACGGTGTGAAATTTTATGGCCACCATAAAATTGATTTTGTTGATCCATATCTTTCAAGTTCAAAAAAACGAAATCTTCCTCAAGCAACTTTTTCACAAACGTTTCAATCTTATTTCCTTCAAGTGTGAACGGAAAGATGTACTGCTGGAAAGCTCGCTTCGTCTCATCATTCTTTTTTACTTTCACATCCATAGATTTATTCCTCCGATTAAACTGGATGAACCAGATTTAATTCATCTTGCTTATTATATTTACCCAGGTATGTGCAAACAAAACAACACATATTATAGAAATAAAGTGGACAAATAATCAAAAAAAAAAAAATCCCCCAAGCCAGTTGCTCAGGGGCCATCGAAAAGAGTTTTTCAACTCTCTTCACTTTAGGGTACTAGAAACTGATGTTTCTAATGAAAAATCCGATATTCGGACCATTTTAACATTTATTTTCAATAAGATAAAACATGAAAATTCTCCATATTTTGTCTTAATGACTTATTATCACTAAATTAATCCTTATATACATGTACTCACGGACGAAAATATAACTATAGGAATAATCATATGATCTTCTTACTTCTTAAGACAGTCCTTTTTCAATAAAAATCACGTTTTAATAAATTGAAAAAGGGTAAATAAAAAAGCAAAGGAGAGACATCATGAAATCAAGTAACAGTAAAAAACACTTTAAGTTTTTCGAAAGAACGACTAACTCTAAACCGAGTGAAAGAAAACAAATGAGCGATTTCCTCAAAAAAATGAAAATGAATGCTCAAAACACTCACTTGAATGGTAAAAACTCATGACATGTAGAATGTCATGAGTTTTTATCGTTTACAATGCGATTTCATTCCCCTGAAGGTTGTACCTCACACATTTTTTGATACCGATTACATTCAAAAAATGTTGAATTTTTTTCATGGAGGCTGCCTGATATTCATCTACTATAGAAAACTCTTTAATATAAGCAATTTTTTCTTGTACATCTGTATCTATATGATCTTGGTTGTATTCTTTTTCATTTGATTTTTTACATGTGTACACAACAGCCTCACCAATTTTCCTGGTCGCCTTATCAAAATAAAAAGAAAACACAATGGCACATTCATCATCGTAAAAAGAGGGCTGAACTTTCATATTAATATCAATCATTAACCTTACACCTCTCTCCGTTTTGTTATTTACACTATAACAAAATAAAAAAAAGGAAATAGGCGTTCCAAACTACGTTCACGTATATTCCACACCCACCAAATGGACCTTATATTCCCAATTCATAGATAATTATAACTACAGGAATATGCGCGAAAGAATAAACCATGATAAGAATAAAAAAACATCTTCAAATGAAGATGCTTGAATGAGTAAAAGTAAGTTTCATTCCTTATTTATATAAACCTGGAAGTTCTGCGTAAAGGCCTGGTAATTCGCTTGGGACAATCACGAAAGTAGCGATGATAAGAAAAGATACGACTAATGCTTTAGTACTTTTTTTCATAGGTCATTCCTCCTTTTCTTTTAAAAAAATATTGGTTAAAATAGAAATTAATTCTATAGTTATATTTAACCACACTTCTTAATACTATATATTTCGACTAAAGAATCTATTTAAACCGTTCAGGACATGTACATACAGCTTTCACCGATTTTTCATAACAAAATATAACTCTAGGCATATTTTAAGGAGAATCAAAATGGATTTTTTTGCAGTTGGACAAAAGATCAAAGAGCTACGTAAACAAATCGGACTTTCCCAGGAAGAGCTAGCATCCGGTATTTGTACACAAGCACAGATCAGTAAGATTGAAAAGGGCGATGTCTATCCATATGCCTCAACTCTCTACTTAATTTCTCAACGTTTAGGTGTTGATGTAAACTATTTTTTCGATATTGGCATGACCCCTAGGCTGGATTACGTGGAAGAAGTGATTTATCAATTAAAAATAGCTAGAAGAACCAGAAATTATGAAGAAATGCAGCAAATTGTAAAGGCTGAGGAAAATAGTCCTCTCTTTCTTCAGAATAAAAAGAATCATCAGCTAATTCTTTGGCATAAAGGAATATACGAATACGAAAAAAACAAGGATTTAGATAAGGCCATTGAATTTATTAATAAGGCCATCGCCATTACTCATACTACGGATAAAATTTATTCGGAACGGGAGCTTGAAATATTAAGCAGCCTAGGTGTAATGTATGTTGCCGAAGAACAATACGAAAATGCTTTTGCCTTGTTAAAGAAAGCTTTGAAGCACCTGAGAGCTCTTCCCTTTTTGACGGATAAAACGCTAAAGACACGTTTATCCTATAACTTTGGCAGAGTGTTAACACGCCTTGGTCGATATGAAGAGTCCATTGCATGCTGCCAAGACGCCATAAAATGGTGTCTCGAACATGATCAACTATACGCTTTAGCAGACTTGCATTACCATTTAGGTTACAATTTCGAGCTGGTAGGAAACTTTGAAGCGGCAAAAGAGTACTTGGAAAAGTCAGCATTTCTCTTCACATTACAAAAAAATGATACCTTTGCTACTTTCATCAACAAAAAGTTGGACAGTTGGAAGAATGAAATGAAAATAAATTAATTTTATATATTAA